>JBFLWK010000080.1 GCA_040757695.1 Elusimicrobiota bacterium | reverse complement strand
ATCCTGTTGAAAAGATGAGAAATCAGAAGCATTTGCCTTAAACCCTGCAATAAGCAGTTTGAAAAAACCAATCAACTCCGAAAACCTTTTTACCCTTGCCATTAGTAATCACCTCCTGGCAACCTAAGTGCTTGTAACTTCAACACTTTGTCTTACTTTCAAAAACTTTTTTCATATTGTCTTCGTCAAAACCTTACGCTGAATGATATTCTATGTGTATTACCTAAATCACCATATGGCACGAAGGCGTAATCAGTGGAGAAGTTAAATATACGAAACCCAAGTCCGCCGCCGAAACCAGAGAAACCAGAGGCGTTCTTATGTTCATATGTTCTTATGTTCGTAAGTAGATAGCCGACACGCAGTGTCAAAACGTTGAACGAAATATACTCCGTGCCGAATGAGATTTCTGTTTTGTTATCGTATATTCTCTGCTTTATATCAAGTGCAAGTGTTAATGCGTTTTTGATGTTGTAACCGGCGCCGAGTGTTGCTGTTAACGGTAAATTGTAGCCCTCAGATATAAATGTCATTTTGGGTCCGAGATTCTGGAATGAAAAGCCGAAAGTAAAGCGATTAAGCGATTGAGCGAGTAAGCGAGTAAGTAAGCCAATGTCAAAAGCGATACCCGTTGCTGTCTCAGATTCTATTTTCTGTTGAATGATTTTTAAGTTTGTGCCAAGTGAGAGATTGCTTCGACTTCGTCTCGCAATGACACTGCTGTATGACAATGTCAACGCGGTATCATATGCAGAAAAACTGTCAGTTTTGTTCCTATTCTCGTCCCTGCCTTCTATCTTGCCTTGTGATAGCACTATTGCACTAAACCCTATTGCACTTTTTTTCAACGGGAACGCACCTGCCAAAAAATCATGATTTATATCAGATATCCACTCGGTGTGTTGAGCCACAATTTCGTTTTTATTTAATTGTGAAAGCCCTGCTGGGTTATAATTTATTGCTGATGCATCGTTTGCTATTCCTACATACGCTCCACCTATTGAGATTGCCCTTGCTGAAGTACCGATGTTTAAAAAACTAGCACCAGTGTTAGATGCGGTAAGAAGGTAAGAATGTAAAAAAGCGAAAAAGTAAAAAGTTAAAATTAAATTCTTTCTCATCATTCACCTCATTTTATATTAAATGCGATATTATTTATCGCCTGCAAAAATGCTACATCTAATGCGGTACCGAATGTCTTTACCGCCTCATAAACAGCGAGTGAAACCAAAAGAACCAGCAGTATGTATTCGGTCATTGACTGCCCTTTAGAGACAGTGAGTAGGGAGTAGGGGGTAGGGAGTAGTTTTTTGATCATTTTGACCTTTGATTTTAACCGTTATTCATACTGCTTTTGTGATTCTACCAGCAGCTTTTAGGAAAATTGCGTTCAGAATTGACGAAAATACCCTTAATGCCAGAACCGATGCTAAAAGCAACAAAATTAGCAATGAATACTCGGTATCAGATGCTGCATTTTCAGATTTTAGTATATTTTTAAGAACCGCCATTTATCCATTATAATTATAAACAAAAATTGTCGTTTTGTCAAGTGCTTTTTTGAAACGCAGATTACCACAGATGACACGAAGTGTCATTCCCGAATGTCTCTATCGGGAATCCATAGTCGCAGATTACCGCAGATATTATCAGCGGTAATCAGTGATGATGAAACACCGTCTAAAATCGTGATTTTTTTATTCCACAGTAACGCTTTTTGCTAAGTTTCTCGGCTGGTCTACATCACAGCCACGCAGAACACCTATGTGATATGCCAATAGTTGAAGTGGAATTATATTTAACAGTGGATACAGTATTTCTTCAGTTTCAGGAATATAAAATACATAGTCCGATTTCGCTTTTATCAGTTTATCATCTTCTGTTGCGAGTGCGATAACAATCCCTTCGCGTGCTTTTACTTCTTCTATATTTGATAGAACTTTTTCGTAGACCTTCCCTTGTGTTGCGATACATACAACTGGCATATTTTCATCAATCAATGCAATCGGACCGTGTTTCATCTCGCCTGCGGGATACCCTTCTGCATGAATATACGAAATCTCTTTTAATTTTAACGCACCTTCTAACGCAATTGGATAATTAAGTCCTCTGCCTAAATAGAGAAAATGTGATTTTTTGCAAAACCTTTTTGCGATTAGTTTAAGTTCATTTTCTTTTGCCAGAATTTTAGAGATATCGTGTGGTATTTTTACTAATGCATCTATAAATTTGATTGCGAACTCTTTTGTAATTTTGCCTCGTACAATCCCAAAATAAACCGCTAACAGATACAAGGCAGTAAGTTGGCCTGTGAATGCTTTTGTAGATGCAACACCTATTTCAGGACCGCATCTGGTATAGAGTGTTGCCGAGGCATCCCTTGTGATTGTAGAGCCCATAACATTACAGATTGATAGTGTTTTTGTATTATGTTTTTTTGCCTCTCTTAACGGTGCGATAGTATCAGCGGTTTCGCCTGATTGACTTATTGCGAGCACCAGCGTTTTATCGTCTAAAATTAACTCGCGATACCGAAATTCAGAACCGATGTCAGTTTCAGCGTAAAGCCCTGAAAGTGATTCAAACAGGAATTTGCCGACGAGCCCCGCATGATAAGAAGTTCCACAGGCGACGATTGACACCCTGTTTATCTCGCGTATCTTTTCAGGATTAAGCCCACCACCAAGTTCAGTAAAAAACTCGCTTATATCCTCTACTGAAAGCCGACCACGAAAAGTATCTTCTATCGTCTGCGGCTGTTCAAAAATTTCTTTCAGCATAAAATGTTTATAGCCAGCTTTTTCAGCCATCAAAGAATCCCAGTCAATTATATTTATTTTCCTGTCTACACTGTTCCCATTCACATCATAGATTTTGTAACCACTACGTTTCAATTCAACAATATCGCCGTCAGCAAGATAGATAAATTTTTTTGTGTAAGATAAAACGGCAGGGATATCTGATGCAATGAAATACTCGTTCTCGGAAATTCCTACAACAAGAGGCGCATCATAACGAACACCGATTAAAACATCAGGATTATCAATAGAAATAATTCCAAGTGCGTAGGCACCTTTGAGATAAGCGACGGCATTTTTTACTGCCAATAAAATATCGCCTGAAAAGTGTTTTTCAATCAGATGAACTACTACCTCCGTGTCGGTTTCAGATAAGAATTTGTGTCCTTCGGAAATGAGTTGCTGTTTGAGTTGACGGTAATTCTCAATAATACCGTTATGGACTACCACTATTTTATTTTTACAATCTGTATGTGGATGCGCATTTTCTTCGGATGGTTTTCCGTGTGTTGCCCAGCGGATATGTCCAATACCAAGTGTGCCTGAAAATTTTTCTGATTGAATTACTGTTTCTAAATTTTTTATTTTGCCGACGGCACGGCAGATTTTTATATTGTTGTCTTCAATAGTTGCAATACCTGATGAATCATAACCACGGTATTCAAGCCGTTTCAAACTATCTAGCAGGATTTCTGATACGTTTCGTCTACCAACATAACCTACAATACCACACATAATAATACAAGATAGCAGATTGGAGTTTGTAGATTGGAGCAACGCCATATTACTCCTATCCACCATCTTCTATCTCCTATCTCTTATCTCCTATCTCCTATCTGTTTCAAAATATTTTTCATTTCTTTCACCGCTTGAAACAGCCCTACAAATAACGCTCTACAAATAATAGAATAGCCGATGTTGAGTTCGTTCATACCTTTGATTTTTGCAATTTCCCGAACATTCTCATAATCAAGCCCGTGCCCAGCATTGAGTCCCAATCCAAGTTCCAGAGCATATTGTGATACATCTTTTATTTTCTTCAACTCGTCGTTCTCCGAGGTTAAAACCTCGGCTACAATATTGTGTGATGCTTCGGGTTTTGGCATCCCCCCCCGATTAAAATCGGGGGCTACAGTCGGGATAAACCCTCGCATCTTTTCATTGCTTTCTGCATATCTGCCGGTATGAAGTTCTACAAAATCAGCCCCGATTCTTTTTGCCGTTTTTATCTGTTCAAAATCAGGGTCTATAAAAATGCTTACAACAATTTTTTTATCTTTCAAATCTTTCACAACATTTTCTGTTTTCTTAGTGTTTGATACAATGTTTAGCCCGCCTTCTGTTGTTAACTCCTGTCGTTTTTCAGGCACCAGACAGACATTCTGTGGCACAATTCTTTTGGCAACCTCTACAATATCCGGCGCTATTGACATCTCAAGATTGAGTTTTGTTCTGATGCTCTTTTTCAGATTTTCTACATCCTTATCATTTATATGTCGTCTATCTTCACGAAGATGCACAGTAATTCCGTCAGCACCTGCGGATTCTACAATTTTTGCCGCATCAACCGGGTCAGGCAAAATCCCTTTCCTTAAATTCCTTATTGATGCAATATGGTCTATATTAACACCTAGTTTCACCATAAATCTGCGGAACTGATACGAAATAAGCCACAGAAGTTCACTGAAATTTCTTTTGACAGGATTAACAGGATTTTATTCTTTTAACCACGAAACCGCGAAGTTTTAGACTTTTTTCGGAGTTTCGTGTTTTCGTGGTTAATAGCCCAGCAGTTTTTTAATTATACTTTTCTTTTCACTACTTTTCTTTTCAGATGCCAATTTTTGTTCAGTTTGCTTCTCTAATTTTTTTAACTCCTGTTCTATTCTATTTCTCAGTATTTCGTTATCTCTAATAACTTTATGATATTTGTTTTGCAATTCTGACAGTTCGGCTTCCAAAAATTTATTGTTTTTTTTCTGCGATTCTATTTCTATATCTTTTTTGGTTAATTGGTTTTCTAATAATTCTATTTCTTTCTGGGATTTGAATATTTTTGCTTCTTGTAAATTTTTTTCTTCTGCTATCTTTCTATGAAGAACCTCAAGTTCAGAAATTCTGTTTACCAATGGTTGTTCTTTATCTAACAGCTTTTTAATTTCTGATTGCTGGGATTGAATTTGGGTTTTAAGAATCTCTGTTTCTTGTTTATTTTTCGTTAATTCTGTTTGTAAAATGCTCTCTTCTGTGCTAAGTAGCAGTTCCAGCCGTTTTTTCTCTTGTTGAAGTATAGTTATTTTTTCTTCCAGTATTGTGATTTTCTGTTTTTCAACAGCGTATTGCGTTTCTAACTCTTCTATTTGTTTTTGTGCCTTTTCTAAGATATGCGTTTTCGCATTCTCTATGTCCTGTTGTTTTGTTTCAATTTCTGTCCGCCAGTCCTTTTCTTTCTGGTCAAACTTTGCAGTGATATTTTTTATCTGCTCATCTTTTGCTGTCAACCTATCTATTAACCGCTGTATCTGACTGTCTTTTTCTTCTTTTAATTTGTTTATCTCCGTCTGGTTAACCTGTAAATTTAATATATCCTGCTGGTATTTTTGAACTTGCAGTTGCCATTCTAGATCCTTTTGTGTTAATTTCAAATTTTCTTTTATTTTTGTTTCTAATTCTTTTTGCAGTTTGTCTATTTGTTTTTTCAGTTCCTCAATCTCATACCGGTTCTCTTCTAATTTCTGAAACAGTCCCTGTTCCTTCTGATTGAATTGCTGAGTCAACAATTCTCTTTCTTTTTCCAGTTGCTGTTCTAGATCTTTCTGCCGATTTTTTATTTCGTCTGATAGTTTAAGTTTAGCATTTTCCAGTTCCTGGTGCAGTATTATTAGCGCATCTTCTTTTAATCGTAGTTTTTCTTGTTGGGTTTGCCAGTTGTTGAGAAGTTCTTCTTTATTCTTTTCCATATATTTGTTTAATTTTGTCTAATAATGTTTCAACCATAAATGGTTTTGCAATAAAATCCTGGATTTTTGCTACTTCGTGCAACATAAACAAATTTTTAAGTTGTTCATAGCCAGTGGAGACAATTATCGGAATATCTTTCAGTTCCGGATTTTTTCTTAGCAGAATAATTCCAGTGAAACCATCAATCTGTGGCATCATTAAATCAACTATTAAAAGGTCAGGTTTCTCTGTAACTGCTTTTTCTATAAGTGCTTTCCCATTGGTAACCGGTATCACCTGATAACCTGCTTGTTCAAGTGCAAACTTCAATAACTCCAATGTTTCCAGTTCGTCATCTGCAACGAGTATTTTTTTTATTTCCATATTTTTTGTGTTTTTCTCAGTGTCTTCTGTGGTTTTCATTTTATAACTTTTTCAATTTTTCCTTTTTTGCAATTTTATCAAATACAACTTTTACTTCTTTATCTGCAAATGGTTTATAGATAAAATCAAACGCACCTAATGAAAGCGCTTCTTGAATTTTTTCATCAACTGCAAAACCAGTCATCATAACAAACACCGTTGAAGGTGTGATTTTTAGTAATTCTTTTAGTGTCTGAACACCATCCATCTCAGGCATAACAACATCAATAAATACAATATCAAACTTTTGAACTTTTGCTTTTTCTATTGCTTCCTTACCACTTAATGTGGTTGTAACTTCGTAGCCGTCCGGTTCAAGTAGAGATTTAAAAAGCCCGCAGATTATTCTGTCATCGTCTACAATTAACAGTTTTTTTATCTCCATATGAGTGTCCTCCTTACACCACTTGGTTCTTGTATTTAGCCACAGAAATGTACAGAAACTTTTTTTGACGGGATTAACATGATTTTAATTAAAGTTTTATCCTGTAAATCCTGTCAGGTTATTTTTTCTGTGTTTTTCTGTGTTATTCTGTGGCTTTCATTTTTTACGTTACTGGTAAAACAACTTTGAATGTTGCGCCTTTGTTCAGTCCTTCGCTTTCAACAAGTATTTCACCACCGAATGATTCTACAATACTTTCACATACTGACAACCCGAGCCCGGTTCCGCTGACAACTGATTTTGATAATGAAAAAAACAGCGACAAAATTTTACCTAAATTATCTTTTTCTATGCCAATTCCTGTATCTTTAAATTCAATAACAACTGTTTTACCGCCTTCTTTTATTAAATCAGTTACTCTTTTACCATAAGGGTGTAATTGGGGATATATACTAACAAAAAGCTTCCCACCCAGCGTATCACCACCAACCTCCGCTATTGCCTTTATGCTATTTGATATAAGGTTCTCAAAAACAGCTGATATTCTGGTCTTATCTATCCTAATAATAGAATTATCAGGTTGATAGGTTTTTATTACTTCTATATTATTCAACGCAAACTCACCAACGAATATTGATAGCGCATTATCTACAATAGGTATCAGTTCTTGCGTGGTTAGTTGTACTATCTCAGGTTTTGTTTCTCCCTTGTAAAGAGAAATCATTCTCTTTATAATCCCACTACATCTGTATGCCAATTCCTGAATAGTAGTAAGATTTTCTTTTAATGTCAGATCTTCTAAAATATTACTTTTTTCTATTACTCTTGCGAAGCCAAGTATTCCCATAAGTGGTGTGTTCATTTCGTGTGCAAGAACACCAGCAACTTTTGCTATTGCTGCTTTTTCTGCTTCTGCTTTTGCTGCTGCTGCAGCAGCAGCAAATTCTTGTTCCTTTCGTTGTAGTTCAAGTGTCTCTCTCATATCATGAGCGATACCTACAATACCAATAAGTTCATCATCTTTATCTCTCATTACGGAACCAGAAAAACTTACCGGAATCTTTTCACCTACTTTTGTCTGATAGATCATATCATAATCCCGCACTGCTTCTTCTTTTAATAACTTTTCCCATTTAGTTCCTTTGAATAAAAGTTCTTCTTCTGCAAAAAGTATTCCTGCTGGCTTACCAATAAGTTCGTTTTCTTTATATCCAAGCAGATTTAATGTTGCCTGATTCACAGTTAATATTTTTGCATCCGGACTGATTAAAATTATCGGGTCAACTGCTGTGCCTAAAATATCATCTGCAGCAACTGCTGGTGTCAAAACCATAAGTTTATATTTTGTTATAGCATACCAGATTCCAAATGCCCAGATTAGTACCATAACCGGTGCTATTTCTGGCAAAACATAGATTTTCAAACCTGGTAGAACTACATTAATCAAAGAACCTAATATAAGTGATATAATAGTAAATATTACAATAATTTTTGATTGCTTTTTCTCTCTAACAATTTTTGTTTTTCTACCCCATTGCCAGGTAAGTATAGCAGAGGTAATCACATAACTTGAATAATAGATATTAAAATCATGGAACCACAAAGACTCAGTTGGGAGTAGGGAATGCCAGCCGTAACTTTGTTGAATAAAATCTTTAGCAAGCAAAACTCCAGTTAAAGACCTACAAAGGAATACAATTCCTGGGAGATAAAGAATAGAATAAATCCACCAGTTTTTTAATAGAATTCCTTTTTTGGTCAATATCAGTGCAAAATGTAGTACTATTCCAGCGAAAGTGCAGAAACCAAATGAAGAAATTCTAAACCATAACCAGCATGCTTCTTTATTTGGTGCAGGAAACATGAAAACATTACCAAAAGCCCAGACAGCAAAACTTAAACACAAAAGCATAAATATCCTATTTAATTTTGCTTTTGGGTCTAATCTTAAAGCATGAATCCCAAGATATAAATATACAATAAAAGCAAAAAATGATAGTAGTGAAAACATGTTCATTACTTTTGTAGGCACGAATTTATTCGTCCGCCTGTGGCGGACAAAACTGGCAAAACTACTTTAAAAGTTGCGCCTTTATCCAAGCCGTCACTTTCAACAAAAATTTCGCCACCGTGCTGCTTTACAATCTTCTGACTTTCTGATAGACCTAACCCAATACCGCCAATATCCGCTTTTAACTCTGAAAAATACAGCTCAAATATTTTCTTTAAGTTTTCTTTTTCTATTCCTTTACCTGTATCTTTGAAAACAACCTCAACAAAGTCATTCTGAGGCGAAGCCGAAGAATCTTGTTTTTGAGATACTTCACTTCGTTCAGTATGACAACTTATGCTAATTGTTAGTTTTCCACCACCGTCAGGCATTGCTTTTATACTGTTGGTTAATATATTACTGAAAACAGAGGACATCTCATTTCTATCTATCTTTACAGTAAATTCGTCAGCTGTATAGCTTTTAATTACTTCTATTTGGTTTGCTTGAAAACTTCCTCTCAATACTGATAGTGCATTTTCTACAATATCTATAAATTCGTTTTTGGATATTTTATCAAACTTCAATTCTACCGGCTTAGCAAGAGTAGCAATTTTCTTTACTATTTCACTACATTTGTATGTTAACTGTTGAATTGTAACTGTATTTTCTTTTAGATCAGACTCTTTCAAATCAATGTTTTTCTCTAATATTCTTGCAAGACCCAATATACCCATAAGCGGTGTATTCATTTCATGTGCAAGAACACCAGATACTCGGCTTATCGCTGCTTTTTCTGCTTCTGCTTTTGCTGTAATTTCTTTTTCCTGTAATGCTATTATTTGTCTCATATCATGAGCGATACCTACAATACCAATAAGTTCGCCTTCTTTATCTCTCATAATTGAACCGGAAAAACTTACCGGTATTTTTTCACCAGTCTTTGTCTTATAGGTTATTTGATAATCACGCGCTGAACCTTCCTTTAATAACTTTTCCCATTTTGTTCCTTTGAATAAAAGTTCTTCTGCAAAAAGTATTCCTGCTGGCTTACCGATAATCTCTTCTTCTTCATATCCAAGCAAATTTAGAGTTGCCTGATTTACTGTTTTTATCTTTCCTTTAGCATCAGTCACAATCAAAGTATCAATCATACTTTTGATAATATTGTCAACATAGTCCTTGGACAC
>JBFLWK010000079.1 GCA_040757695.1 Elusimicrobiota bacterium | reverse complement strand
CAAAATTTGTTTTTTTTCTCCAAGCCTGAACCAACACATCTTTGCTGCGGAACTGGGATATATTGACAAAGAGCAAAAAATTGATTTTTTTAAGTGTTATCAACAACTTTTTGAAATTCCGATGCTGCAAGATAGTCCTCGCTATCGCTCGGGAAACGGTAATAGTTTAGATTTGTTAAGATACTACCACAGAAACACTGAATTACTGAAACACGGAACTAAAATCAACTCCCAAATTCTTTTTTCAGTGTCTCCATCTTTCCGTGATTCAGTCATTCCCGATAGAGCCTGTCCCCGAAGCCTGTCCCCGAAGGCAGTAATCGGGGATTCGTTATCGGGGAACACTCGGGAATGACAGCGATATGGGAAAGGAATTTTTTCATTTCAATTTTAGTATAACATAAAATCTGCATTTTGTCAAGGTGGTGGCATGGTGCTTTTTTTTAGTTCTTCTACTGCGGCATCTATTCCGATTTCTTTTTGTTGCTGAAGTTTCATATCCCGCAGAATTATTTTTTTATTTTTAACTTCTTCATCGCCGCTGATAATTGCATATTTCGCTTTCAACGAATCTGCGAGCCGCATCTGTGCTTTAAGCGATTTGGTAAAATAGCCACCATCACAGGATATTTCAGCATTTCTGATTTCAGTCAGAATATGGAATGCTGTTTTTTTACAATCACTATTTTCAGTTGATACAACAAATACAACAGGTGCTCGGTAATCGGTAATCGGTAATCGGTAATCAGTGTTCGGTTTTAAACCGCTGACCGCTGACCGCTGACCGATAACTGGCTTCTGTAAAATTTCAACTACACGGTCAACACCGATTGCAAAACCGACAGCAGGCGTGGAGTCACCGCCGAGGTCTTTTACAAGATTATCGTATCTGCCACCGGCACAAACTGCATTCTGTGTGCCTAAAATATCAGCGGTGAGTTCAAATACCGTTTTAGTATAATAGTCAAGCCCGCGGACAAGTTTGTTGGAAACTGAAAAATCAACTTTTGTTTTTCTTAAACCATTTTTCAAATCCTCAAATTCTGACTCGCATACATTACACAACACAGGTTTAATACTACCAAATTTTTTGCTGTCAGTTTTACAGTCAAGCACCCGCAGTGGATTTTTGTAAAACCGGCGTTTACAATCTTCGCACAAACTGTCAATCTCTTTTTGGAGCGCAGTTTTTACCGCTTTTACAAATTCAGGTCGGCATTTCTGACAACCGAGATTGTTGAGTTCAGTTCTGATATTTTTTATCCCTGAACTTTCTAAAATTTCTTTTGCGAGTAAAATTATTTCAATATCTGCATATACGGACGGATTGCCAAAGTACTCACACCCGATTTGTGCGAATTCGCGGAACCTGCCCGCTTGAGGTTTATCCTGACGAAACATCTGCCCGATATAAAAAAACTTCTGGGTTGGAAATTTTTGAGAAAAGTCGTTTTCAATAAATGCGCGGACAACTCCGGCGGTGCCTTCAGGCCGAAGTGCTATCATTCTTTTGCCTTTATCCTCAAACACATACATTTCTTTTTCTACAATATCGGTTGTCTCGCCGATAGACCGCAGAAAGAGTTCTGATTGTTCAACTGTTGGGATTCTCATTTCCTGATAATTATATTTATAAAATATATCTCTTGCCATTTTTTCAATATTTGCAAAACTTTTCGCTTTATCACCAAAAATATCTCTGAACCCTTTAACAGATTGGTATTTCATAAATTACAAATCCTAAATTCCAGATTTTAATCGCTGTAATCTGGTTTTTATAATCACCGTAATCATATTAACTAAAACTGGCGCAGGAAGTCCAAATCGTTTTCGTAGAAGAGGCGCATATCATCAATACCAAATTTCAGCATTGTGATTCGTTCTATCCCCATCCCGAATGCATATCCGGTATATTTTTCAGGCGTGTAGCCAACAAATTCAAATACTTTTGGATTGACCATCCCACAGCCTAAAAGTTCTACCCAGCCGGTTTGTTTACAAACACTGCAGCCGTTTCCATTACACATCAAACATTTTATATCAACTTCTGCAGACGGTTCTGTAAACGGGAAATAACTGGGCCGAAACCGAGTAGTAATATCATTACCGAACATTCTTTTCACAAAAATTTCAAGCACTGTTTTTAGTTCTGAAAATGTGATATTTTCGTCAACTGCGAGCCCTTCAACCTGATGGAATGTGAACGAGTGTGCGGCGTCTACTGCTTCATGACGATAGACCCTGCCTGGCACAATTACTCTTACAGGTGGTTTTTGTTTTTCCATTACACGGATCTGGACAGGCGAAGTATGTGTCCGTAACAACAGTTCTTGAGTTCTTGAGTTCTTGAGTTCTTGAGTTTTGATGTAAAATGTATCCTGCATATCTCGGGCTGGATGGTTTTCGGGTATATTTAGTGCGGTAAAATTATAAAAGTCAGTTTCTATATCAGGACCGGTTTCAACCGAGAAGCCGAGTTCAGCAAAGATTCTTTTAATATCGTTCATCACCTGTGTTAGCGGATGAAGTTTACCAAACTCAAATGGCTTGCCTGGCAGAGTAATATCAAGTATAGTTTCAGAAATATCTGAACTAATTTTTTTTTGTCTTAGTTCAACATTGCGTTTAGAAATCGCATCGGCTATATTCCGTTTTGCGGTATTTATTTGTTTTCCGGTATTCTTTTTTTCTTCATCGGTAAGTTTTACGAGTTCGGCTAATTTATGTGAGATGATACCTTTTCTACCGAGATATTTTATCCGTATTTTTTCAAGTTCTTCTATAGTTTGTGTTTTAGATATTTCGTCTAATGCAGTTTTTTCAATATCGTTCATAATTTCATCAACAATTTTTAATTTTTAATTTTCAATTTTTAATTGCCTTTCATAATCCTACCAGTTTATCCAGATGTTTTTTTGCTGATTTGTGACTGGGTTGGATTTCTATTACTTTTTCAAACATTTTTTTGGCACCTGAAAAATCGTTTTTAGCTTCTTTGGTGATTCCTAAATTAAAATATGCATCTGCATTTTGTGGATTTATTTTTAGCACTTTTTCAAACTCGTCAATCGCTTCATCATATTTACCATTTAAAAAATAAAACTTCCCTTTTTCTATCAGGTCAAGTTCGTCGCTTGAAATGGTTTTTATTTGCTTTTTCATAATTTTTTCACTCTATCTATATCAGCGTAAGTTCCAATTATCACAAGTGTATCGCCATCCTGCAAGACCTCAGATGGTGAAGGTGCGATAATAAGTTCTTCTTTAAAATCCGTTTCGCCATCTTCTTTGATAAATGGCTGTTTCCGTTTTATACCGATAATCTGTAATTTATATTTTGCTCTGATATCCATATCTTTGATTGATTTATCTATGAACGACTGTGGGACAACGATTTCAGCCATATTGTATTCAGGTGAAAGTTCTATCTGTTCTATTATATTTGGTGAGACCAGCATCTGGGCAAGTTTCTCGCCCATATCGCGTTCTGGAAAGACAATTTTATCCGCACCGATTTTTTCAAGCACCTTTGCATGTAGTTCATCAAGCCCTTTTACTACGATATTTTTTACACCTATTTCTTTCAAAAGCAGTGTAGTAAGAATACTTGCTTCGCGGTTATCACCAATCGCAACGATTACAGTATGGAAATCAGCCAGCCCGAGTTCCCGCATTACCTTCTCATCAGTAGAGTCTGCGACAACTGATTGTGTAACCGCTGACGCAATAGCCTGAATCTTCTGCTCGTTAGTATCAATTGCCATAACCTGAACACCTTTTGACGCCAGCCATTTTGCAACTGCTATACCAAAAGTTCCTAATCCAATAACAGCAACCTGTTTCATAGAAAACGTCAAGTTAAAGGTATAAATCAAAGGTTAAAATTAACTGTATAAATTAAAATAATATCCAGAAATTTTTCCCTTTAACCTTTAACCTTTAACTTGCCCCTCCTTAGCCGACGGCGATTTTACCCTCTGCATAATAGTATCTAGCTGCGATATTGTTTTCTTCTATTGCAGCAACTGCAATTGTTACAGGTCCAAGCCGACCTACAAACATTGTAATTATTACCAGAATTTTGCCGAGTGGTGTAAAAAATGCTGAAAACGAAACTGGTGTACCAACCGCAGCAGACAGCCCACAAGTCGCAAATGCAGAGAAAACTTCAAACAATGTTCTTATAAAATCTTTTCCTTCAACAATCAAAAGCAAAAATGTAATAATACTGATAAACACAAATGCAAGCACTGAAATAACAAACGATTTCTGGACTATTTCTTGTGGGATTGTTTTTTTGAAAATAGTAACATTTTTTCTGCCTTGAAGCATCGCTTTTACTCCGGCAAGCAGTGTTACGAATGTTGTTGTTTTTGTTCCGCCACCTGTGCCTGATGGTGAGGCACCAATAAACATCAGCCCTATTATCAAAAATAATGCAGGCACAGTCATTGCTGAAATATCAATTGTATTAAACCCGGCGGTTCTCGGCGTTAGTGACTGAAAATAGGCGGCTAATAATTTACTTTTTAACGGAAGTGCACCCAAAGTGTTTGAATTGTTATATTCAAGCAAGAATATCAGAACCGTACCTGTTACTATCAAAATCAGCGTGGTAGTCACAGCGACTTTTGTATGTAGCAGCAGCCGTTTTGTAATTCTAAAACCGTAAATATCGCTGATAACGATATAACCGATACCGCCTAAAATAATAAGTGATGTGATACCTAATGTTACAGTAGCAGAATTGACATAATTTGCTAAATTGGACTCAAAAGTAGAGAAACCAGCATTACAGAATGCAGAAACGGAATGAAACAGTGCGTGTCCTAAACCTACCAAAAGCCCGAATTCAGGCACCCATTTTATTGATAGAATCACAACACCTATGAGTTCAAAAATCAGTGTAATTTTTACAACATAAACAACAAACTTTTTTATCTCGTTGAACGAAAATGTCTGGATACCTTCGGTGAATACAAGTCGGTCTTTTAACGATATTTGTTTGCCTATCATTATCACAAAAAGTGTCGCAAGTGTCATATAGCCAAGCCCACCGATTTGAATAAGCAGTGCTATAATAATTTTGCCAAACAACGACCAGTGTATTGCGGTATTAACAACAATCAGTCCTGTAACACAGACCGCAGATGTAGCGGTAAAAAGTGCGTCAATATAATTGGTGTAAGAACCGGTTGAGGAAGAGAAAGGTAAAGATAATAATATACTACCGGCAAAAATAATAGCCGCAAACCCACATATTAGAATTTGTTGTGGTGAAAGTTTCATATTAACCGGCTGTCGTTTGTACTTGTGATTTCGCAATATTTACAAGTTGCGAAAATTCTTCCGGTGAAGATAAAGCCATTTCTGCCAGAATTTTTCTGTTCAGCAATACGCCAGCCTTTTTAATGCCGTTGATAAACCTGCTGTAGGAAAGGCCATTGAGCCTAGCAGCAGCATTAAGTGTTAAAATCCATTGACTTCGTTTATCACGTTTTTTTTGTTTTCGTCCTCTATAGGAATGCACTAATGCCTTGTCTACTCTTTCAGATGCATGGATATAGACATTTTTGTTAGATAGCCGGAATCCTTTTGATTTCTTAAAAAGCCGTTTTTTTCGTCGCCTTGTTACAATTGCACCTTTAATACGCATGGTAAAATGTCAAGTTAAAGGTTACAGGTTAAAGGTTAAAAATATTCTGCCATAATTTTAATTTTCACCTTTAATTTATACCTGCCTTTTCACTGCCCCCTATAGATATGGCAAAACTGTTCTGACCAGTTTTGTATCCGTTAAATTAAGCTCGCCTGATTTTCTCAGATGTCGCATTTTTCTTGCTGATTTATCTGTTAGAAGATGACGGGCTTTGGTTTTTTTTCGTTTAATAATCCCGGTTGCTGAAATAAAAAATCTTTTTTTAGCACCACTGTGTGATTTCAATTTTGGCATACTAAAATGTCAAGTTAAAGGTATAAATTAAAGGTTAAAATTAAAGGTATAAATTAAAATAATATCCAGAATTTTTTCCCTTTTCCCTTTAACCTTTAACCTGCCTTTTCACTGCCTCCTTTTATTTCTTCGGTGAAAGAATTACATTTATTGAATTTCCCATCAACCGCGGCGGTGAATCCGGCTGTCCGTATTCGTTAACTTCTGCTAAAACACGATTAACTATATCTCCACCGAGCGATATATGTTCTCGTTCTCTGCCAAAAAACTGCATTGTTACCTTCACCTTGTTTTTTTCAGTAAGGAATCGTTGAATATGTTTTATCTTGAATTGTAAATCGTGCTCGCCAATTTTAGGTCTCATTTTTATTTCTTTAAGCACACCTGTTTTATGAATCGCTCTGTTTTGCTTGTCTTGTAGATACCGATATTTTTTGTAATCAATAATTTTACAAACAGGCGGAGTCGCTTGAGGCGCTATTTCTACAAGGTCAAGTCCTAAATCGCGAGCCATCAATTGTGCTTCTTGAATTGTTTTTATCCCTAACTGTGACCCATCCTCGCCTATAAGCCGAACATTGGATGCATGAATCTGGTTGTTAATCCTTACAAATTTTTTCAGAATTTTACACCACCTCCTTGAAATTCACGAATAACACATCACGAATATTATCACGAATTGTCACGAATAAAAACCTTGCCATTATTCGGGTTTATTCGGGATATTTGCCGTTATTCGTGTGTTTCTATTCGTGATTCATAAAAAAAGATAGCCCAGTGGCTATCTTATAGAATTCTGAATTAAATCTGGAATAAATTTGCGTTTAACAAATTTACCTTTTCTCCACTGGATTAAGGTGACTCGCTATAGCGAGTTCTTTCTTGTTGACTTTTATTATACTATTAAATTTCTATTTGTCAAGTATCTCTTCTAAAAATTTTTTTATATCCTTCGTAGTTGTAGAGTTTTCACCATATAATCTTACAGCAATTTTCTTTGATTCCTGCTCTTTTTTACCCAGAATTATGAGGTATGGAATTTTTTCTATCTGTGCTTCTCTGATTTTGTAATTTAATTTTTCGTTTCGTGAATCAATTTCTACTCTGAAATTGTCAAGTTTTGCTTTTACTTCTTCAGCATATTTTTGTTGGTTATCAGTAATCGGCAGAATTCTTATCTGCACAGGCGAAAGCCAAAATGGGAATGCACCGCCGTAATGCTCAATCAAAACACCAAAAAACCGTTCTAACGAGCCGAAAATAGCACGATGAATCATCACTACCTGTTCATCTTTACCTTCAGCGTTTCTGAAAGTAACATTAAACCTTTCTGGCAGATTAAAATCAAACTGGATTGTTGAGCACTGCCATAGCCGTCCTAAAATATCTTTTATTTCTACACTTATTTTAGGTCCGTAGAATGCGCCACCACCATCGTCTAATTGGTATTCATAACCTGTTTTTTCAAGCAACTTTTTTAATGACTCGGTTGCTAAATCCCATTTTTCTAACTCGCCTACATATTGCTCCGGTCGTGTAGAAAGTGTGATATTGTAGTTCTCAAACCCGAATTGTTTGAGGAAACCTATTGTGAAATTAAATACTGATATGATTTCTTTTTCTACATCATCTTTTGTACAAAAAATATGTGCATCGTCAATTGTAAATCCACGCACACGCATAAGCCCGTGTAACACGCCTGATTTTTCAAACCTATAGACAGTTCCTAATTCAGCAATTCGTAGTGGAAGTTCTCTGTAAGAATGCAGTTGGGTTTTGTATATCATTATATGATTGGGACAGTTCATTGGTTTTACACGGAACGGGTTGCCTTCAATCTCCATAGATGAATACATCAGGTCTGAGTATTTTTCCAGATGCCCACTGGTTTTGTAAATTTCTTCTGATGCGATATGTGGTGTATAAACAATCTGGTAACCCGCTTTTTGATGCTTCTCAGTCCAGTAGTCCTCTATAATTTTTCTGATAATTGCACCTTTAGGATGCCAGTGTATAAGCCCTGCGCCAACTTCTTCGTGGATTGAAAACAGGTTAAGTGTTTTTCCAAGAATCCGATGGTCTCGTTTTTTGGCTTCTTCTAATTTTTGTAGATATTCTGTTAGCTCTTTTTGTGTTAGAAAAGCGGTACCGTAAATTCGTTGAAGCATCTTGTTTTTTTCAGAACCCCGCCAGTATGCGCCTGCAATTGAAAGCAGTTTAAAATGTTTTATATCTTTTGTGTTTTCAAGATGAGGACCACGGCATAAATCAATAAAAGTATCGTGTTGATACAGCGAGACATTCTCGTCGGGAATTTCGTTTATCAGTTCAATTTTGTATGGCTCATTTCTTTTTGTAAAAAAGTCAAGTGCTTCCTTTTTAGACATTTCAGTCCGAACAAATTCGTGGTTACCATTAACGATTTCTTTCATTCTGTTTTCTATTTTTTCAAGGTCGGAAGGATTGAATGGCTGTGGTGTATCAAAATCATAATAAAAACCGTCTTCTATTGCAGGACCTATGGCAAGTTTCGTGTCAGGGAAAAGTTCCAAAACCGCCTGTGCCATTACATGGCTGGTTGAATGCCGTAAGATTCCTAAATCAATAATTTCTGTTCCTTTTCTACCCACTACTTTCTACTCCCTACTTACTGCCTTTATATGGGTGCGACAGGATTTGAACCTGTGACCCCCACGATGTCAACGTGGTACTCTAACCAACTGAGCTACGCACCCGAGAAACTGCAAGTTAAAGGTTAAAGGTAAAAGGTTAAAGTATTTTGTTGTAATTTTAACCTTATCCATTTCACCTGCATTATTTTAACCTTTAATTTTACTTTTAACCTGCTTTTATAGGTGCGGGCCGGATTTGAACCGGCGAATAAAGGTTTTGCAGACCTCTCCCTTAGCCACTTGGGTACCGCACCATTAAACCAATTAAAAATTACATTCTACATTTTTAATTGTCATAAGCGGGCGATGGGATTCGAACCCACGACCTTCTCGTTGGCAACGAGACATTCTACCACTGAACTACACCCGCATAAAGTCAATTAAAAATTATACTAAAATTAAAGATTTTGTCAATACCAAACTAAAAAAATTGTTCTTTAACCTTTTTTTCATCAATCCATTTGTCAATATCCCTGATGTCAAATTTTGTCAGGCGACCACATTTAACAAAGGGAATTCTCCGCTGACAAACCCATGCATAAAGCGTGTTCTTGCTCAATCCCATATATTCTGCTGCCTCATTTATGTTTAGCAATCGTTTTTCCATTTTTAGTTAGGAACCAGAAAGAAATTTTTCTATATCTTCCGACTTGTATATTTTATGGACTTCAATCTCAGTTATTTTGCCATCAATAAAATTAAAACTTAACTCGCCGAAAAACCTTTGTTCTCTCAATCTGTCGACAAATTCAGAACACACGCCTATGGAAATAGCATCTTTGTCGGGAACGCTTCCCTTCGGAAAAATCCTTTCACTTTTTGTTTTGTATCGTATTCAAGTTCAAAATTTTTCTCAAAGTATTTTCAGTAATCTTTGTAATCAGGGAATTATTCACTTCTTTATACTTTTCCTGCGCTTTAAGTAATTCTATGACGCATACTTGCAATAATTCATTGAAATCGCAGTTTTTGAGCGAACCATTTATTGCCTGAAAATTTCTAATTTTTCTTTTGACCAAATAAATTTCATCATCTGCAAAAAACCCTGTATAATTATCTCACCCAGAAGGTAATTGGACACGGGATTTGAAAGAATTGGTTGACTGCTGACCCTAAAAAGGGAGTAGTCAATATGGGTAGATGTGATAACAGAAGGAAGCGGTACAGTGCGGATTATAAAT
>JBFLWK010000078.1 GCA_040757695.1 Elusimicrobiota bacterium | reverse complement strand
AGGCTTTCACGTCAATTTTTTATAGGTTCCTTTATAATATGTCTCAGCATTTATTAGCAAGCGTGTCTGATGAATCAGACCACCCTATTTCTCATTAGAGAAATGGGAAATTTGCCAAACTACAGTACTGTATTCTTGCTTTTATTGAATAAAATCCAAGGGATCTCTCCTAGCTTTTCAGAATCTATTTGGTTTAAATATAAGGATATATATGATGCAGTATCTGTTTCTGCTCTCCTTGCTATAAAATTTAATATATATCCTTTTTTCTCTTTGCCAATCTCAAAAGCATCTTTTAAATCCATTTCATATATATCTTTTAATTGGTGGTGTTTTAAATCATATAAATAACACCAGAACAACCATTCTCTTAATGCAATTGTTTCGTTGGATACTTGAGGTTGTTCTATTGCCAACCAGCTCTTATATTCCTCAAATTGATACTTTAACTTTGGCGGTCTTTCATTTTTAGGCAAAGAAGCTCGTTTCTGGAGTCTCCTTGGTATTTGGTTGAGTTTGTGAGGAGTTATTGGATACAAAACATTCCATTCTCTGATAACGCTGAAAACTCTTGACTGTTTTAAACCTGCCATTTCAATGTATTTAACCACGACATCATTTGTTATCTCCTGGGGTGAATAATGATTCTTATAAGCCCAATATACAAAAAAGCATATATTTATTCTTTTATTTCTTAAAGATTCGTAATAAATTTTACCCCACTCACTTTTCATTAATCCAGCGGTTGATTTAGAATGGTTATTTGTCTTGGTATCTTCAATAGAAAACTTCCTTAAATATGTTCTTATAAGATATCTGTAAGTCTTTCGTGTGGTCTTTTTGTCAAAGAAACCTAATTTGTTTTCAACCTTTTGCCAGTCAAGTTTTGACAGATCAAATTCTTGGTCCAGTGAAACATTGTGTGATTCCCACAGGAGTTTTAAAGCATAAAGTGTCATATTTGAAACAGTCGCACGATGGGGATAACAAATTGAATTTACTTCAAACTTAAAACCAATATTTTTCTGTGATGACTTTTGAGATTCCCGGATAGCTCCTGTACGAAATGTAATAGGTAAATAAGGTTCGGCCATTTTCAGTGCTTCTTCTAAAGTTAGATTTAAATAGTATTCACTAACTGTCTTGATGGATTTGTGAAGAAGCAACTTAGCAACTGCAAAGATCATTCCACAATCTTTTTTCAAAATATAGCAAGCAAGAAGGTGTCTAAATAAATGCGCATTTACAGGAATCCCGAGAAACTTGTAAGTTCAGTAATTTGTTAATTGGGATATATAATGCGATGATAGTTTCTCACCAGCAGCACTTACAAATAAATGTTTATGCTGTTTGTCCTTGACCAAAACTTGTCTTAAATTTATGTACTCCTCAAGCAATGGAACTAAATGGCTTGGAAAATCAAATTCCCAAAAATCATCTTCTTTAGCATGTTTTACATCTTCAGGGTATAAATAAACTTTCCACCCATTTCCTTCAAAGACAATATTTTTCCCGATTTGTAAGACGGATAGAGTTCTTGCTCTTAATGGTATCTCAAGAATCAATCCAAATAACAATGCTAACATAGTTAACCGAGCATATTTATATCCAAACTTTTTTACAATCTTCTTTCGTGCTTGTAACAAAAATTCTGGAAGTTTTTCAAGAAATTGAAAGTTAATATTACTTATTTTTTGTTGATAAACTGCCGGCATTATATGAGGTTTGTATTTTTTCTTCCATTTAAGGACCATCTGCTTTATGTCAGAAACATCCATTCCAAAATAATAAGATATCACGGGAATAAAAAAGTTTCCTAAATAACGAACTATTGATATCGGTTTAACCGTTTCTGACCTGTATTTTATAAATTTTTTTATAAACAAGCGATTTTTCTTATTAATCTGAAAAATTTCTCTCAAGTTATATTTCTCAATATTAATGCGTGGTTTATATTTGTACTTAAGAAAATAAATATATTCCAAAAAACACTTTTCTCTCTCTTTAAATGTTTGTTCATTAACTTTATGGTTTCCGACACGGCTACCTTTTGAGCTAACTACGAATTTCTTATAGTTTTCCCAGTCATTTAAAAGTTTTTCTGGTAATTCGTTTCTTGGTATACTTATTGGTTTCTTTACTTTTTTAGGCATATCCGGAAGTTTTACAGGCACAATACCTTTTTCATATAATTCATTCCATATGCGCACCATGTATCCAACAGAGGTCTTTGGTCCTACAACAGACAGGTACTCTTTCAATTTCTCAATAGTAATTTCAGTAGGAGATAAACCAGCCCGAACAGCCCATCCCTTCAAAAATGAAATATAAACTTTTCTATTACCAGATTTCTTCCTTATTGATTGCCATTCTTTTAAAATTTCCGGTTTTCTTTTAAGAACAACTGCTTTCTTTGCGCAAACAATTTTTGCCAATGAATTAGTTCCTTCTAAGAATTTATTAACTAAGTACCGATATGTCCGTCGGGTAGTGGGTTTATATTTCTTTAGCTTTTCTTCAAACAACTCCAACCGGAGAGCATTTAAAGGAAGGCCTTGGTGCAAATTTAGTCCCTGTGATTCCCAGAGAATTTTGACTGCTCTCCGTGTAAGCCTTCTCAATTTTCCATGAAAATTATTTAATGAAAAGAAAACTATCGGTTCAAACATTTTACTCCTCCAATAAAATTTCCCTGTGTTGAAAATAATGATATATACTGTTATTCATACAAGAATATACTTAAAGTTACACAATATATACCGAAAGTTATCACCGTATATATGGATGTAGAAAAAGATATTCGGTTGTCGTCATTTTTTAGTTGATAATTCTCAATCACGTATCCCGGAAAATATGGTATATATTAACCACACCGTATATACACATAAACTCAAAAACATACAAAAACCACCATTCGTTTTTATACTATCACCACGCAATTTCCTATCAAGATGTTTGATTATTGCCGAATTTTTCAGCCCATTTTTTGACTTCTTCTGGGTCGTATCTTATTGTTCGCCACCCGAAGCGCTTGAACCCAAGACCTTTCTTTTTCCTAGCCTCATCAATCCATCGCTTTGTTACTTTTAAAAATTCTGCAACCTCTTTCCAGGTCCAAAGACCTGATTCTTTATTGCTCATCATAATCACCTTCCTGTATATGATATGTTGCTTTTGGGGAAAAATTCCAATGAAAAAATTAAATTTTCTTGATGTTCGGAAAATCTGAAATCTGCTGGCTCAGGAAGACAATACAGAGAAAAACCTTGATTTTTAGAGAGTAATGTGATAAAATAAAGTCAAGGGAATAAATGATAACACCAATTGATTCAGTAGGGATAATACTCAGTTACAAATGTCAGTCAGGTTGCAAGCATTGTCTTTATGCTTGTGGGCCTGCATGGAATGACTGGATGGATATTAAGACTTTAAGGTCAATTCTTGCTGGAATAAAATCTATCTGGCAAGATTATCATCCTAATCCATTAAAAAATGTTTTATTTCATGGAATACATCTTGCCGGCGGCGAACCCTTCCTAAATTTCCCTTTACTTCTTGAAGCAGTAAAAGAGACGATAAATTCAAATATTTATCTTGGTTATGTTGAAACCAATGCAGGTTGGTGGCAGTATGAAAATGAAATCTCTGCAAAATTCAGTGAACTCCGCAAGGTAGGACTTAAACGTATTCTTATAAGTTGTTCTCCATTCCATGCTGAAAACATTCCATTAAAAAGAACTCTTTATGCTATAGAAAATGCCTATAATATTTTTGGCAAGGACGGTGTTATCATCTATATGGAACATTGTGTATTTGAAATTGCTACATTTGGTACAGATGATACAGTGCCTATTGAAAAATGGATAGAAAAATATGGAAAAGAAGAAACTGGTAGGATATTCTGGCAGGGATATGGACTTATACCAGGTGGTAAGTCAGGATATTATCTTGGAGATTTGACGAAAAAATATTCAGCAGAGAGATTTGCAGATGAAACTTGTGAGTTTGAGATACTGAAGTCACAGCATGCACATTTTGATTTGTACGGAAATTATATACCTTACTTTTGTGGTGGTTTATCTATTGGTGATGCGAGAGATTTAGTTAAATTCTATGAAAATTTTAATCTGGATAATTTGCCATTGACTAAAATTCTTGTAGAAAATGGTCCTTATGACTTGATGCGATTCGCAAAAGAAAAATATGGTTATGCTGAACTTCCTGATGGCTATGTGGGCAAATGTCATCTTTGTGTAGATGTAAGAAAACATATTGCATTAAATACAGATGAATTTAGAGAACTTTCACCAAAGCAGTTCTATTTATTGCTTTAAAAAATGACTGGCAATATTGTTGATACACATGTGCATTTGGAAGAAACGGAGAATTTATAACAAACATTGATATAGCGGCTCTATAGATATTTTGGATAAAATAATTCAATTTGCATTGTCTTCAATGAAGAAAATAACAGTTGATGAAGTTGTAGATTTAACCTTACAAAATGCGATAAAATTGTTTAACATAACTTTGCAATAAAGAAATGTATAACCCAATTATTAGAGCAGATGAGATAAGACAGAAAGTCATTAATGGCAATAAACGCAGGTATTATCGTCTTGTCCGTGGTGGCCAGTGGTATGGTGGTATAGCAACTGCAGATTGTTGTGGCTGTAACCTAAAGTGTGTATTTTGTTGGAGTAATTTCCCGAGGGATAATCCTGACAAATGTGGTAGATTTTATCCACCCGAAGAAGTATTCAGGGCTTTAGTTTCAGTTGCTAAAAGAAGAAACTACAACCAATTAAGAATAAGCGGTAATGAACCAACTCTGACAAAGGAACATCTGCTTGAATTATTAACCCTGATTGATAAGACAGACTATAGGTTTATCCTTGAAACTAACGGTACTTTAATTGATACAGACTTTGCTCAGGAACTGAAAAAATTTGATAATCTCAGTGTAAGAGTTTCAGTTAAAGGCACAAATCCAGAAGAGTTCTCTCTTCTTACAGGTGCCGTCCCTGAAGGATTTAATTTGCAAATTGAAGCATTAAGAAATCTTTTGTCTTCCAATATCCACTGCTGGTTAGCGGTTGTTCTTTCTTTCAGTCCAAAAGAAAGCTATCAAAAGTTTAAAAAAATAATCAGAGAAATTTCACCAAAAGTTGAGATAGAAGAAGAATGTATCTTTCTTCTGCCACATATTCAAAAACGGCTTAAAGAAGCAGGAATAAAACCGCTTATCTGTGAATCTGTTACTGAAGCCATAGAAAAAGAATGCAAATGAACTGGAAAAATAAAAAAGTAAAAATATCAAAATTTATGTCATATATTTTACGACACAATCCTGAAAAGTTTGGATTAAAACTTGACGAACAAGGATTTGTTGAAGTTGACAAATTTGTCAGTAGTGTTCGTGAGAAGATTCCATCTTTGACGAAGGAAACAATAATTGAAATAATAGATTCATCACCGAAGAGAAGATTTGAAATTATAGGAGATAAAATCCGGGCAACATATGGACACAGTATCGCTGTTAATCTAAACCTGCCAGAAGTAGAACCACCTGAGGTACTTTATCACGGGACACCCAGAAACTCTTTACCAGGAATATTGAAGGAAGGACTGAAACCAATGGGCAGACAGTTGTCCATTTAAGTGCAACAGAAGGAGATGCTTACAAAGTTGGAGTGCGAAGGGACCCGAAACCGGTGATACTTAGAATTAATTCAAGGGAAGCATACAAAAATGGAATAAAATTCTTCAAATCCGGGAATGTGTTTCTGACTAAAAATATATCCCCAGAATTCATAAAAAATGAGATGTAAATTCTTGCTCATCTACCTGTTATTAGGCTCTGGGAACAGAAAAAGCTCAAAAATGGACAAATGTCAGACTAGCAAAAAGATTCAACCTCACAGTCCGCCGTATCCAACAAATTCTACATTCGCAAGATATCTTTAAAACAATTACATTATGAAGTCACGTAATTTTTGTAGGAAAGTGTGCATTCCCCTAATTTTGATAAATTTAATTTTAATCTTGACTTTTGTTTAATAAAATGTTATAATTATAAACAACGTAACACTCATGGGGAATTAAAATGTCAAAACTGAAACGATTTAGCATTTCACTTGATGATGACCTTGTAACAAAATTTGATAAAGAGATTGGAGAGAAAAATTATCCCACCAGGTCCAAAGCAATCGGAGATTTAATCAGGGAGTATTTTGTCAAAAAAGAATGGATAGAAGGAAAAGAAGTAGCCGGAACAATTACATTGGTTTATAATCACCATAAAAGAGAACTGGTAAATAAACTAACTGATATTCAGCATGACTTTCACGACTTAATTGTTTCATCGCAACATGTTCATTTAGACCATGATAATTGTCTGGAGATAGTAGTCACAAAAGGGAAACCAAAGGAAATTGAAAAATTAACTTACAGATTGAAATCAACAAAAGGTGTCAAACATGGTTCTCTAACCATGACAACAACTGGTAAAGAAATATAGGTAGTATTATTTTTTTGTTTATTGGTAACACGATTGTGAAAAATGTATGAACTACGCTCCTGCGTGCAGGAACGAGGTGAATAAGGAGGTGATGCTAAGGGAAAAAAATTAAAAACGCAAAGAAAGGAGGTGAATTAAAAGATGAAAAAGTTTTTAAGTATCGGTTTGATAATTATAGTGGTATTGGCTTTTGGTAAGTATTCCTTTGCTCATCATGCAATGGAATATATTGAGATGGAGAGTTACAGCACAGCAAAAAAAGGAGAGTTTGTTTTTCATTTACACTATGACTACATGGTTGATGATAAAAACGAACCGAACTTAGACCACTGGGAATTTACACCAGGTCTCTCATACGGCATAACTGACAGGTTAATGTTTGACTTCCATACTCATTTTGCGAAGTTTGGAGCAGGACATCTTGTTGTCGAGCTTACTGACCCTCAATATGAACAATATGCACAGAATGGACCTTCTCCATTTATGGAAGCATTTGCTTTGACACTTCAAGGAAGAATAACAGAAGCAAAACAACTTCCTGTAGATATTGCTCTTGTTTTTACATATGAGCAACCATTCGAGCGTAGTGAAGAACTTCTTGGTGGACAAAAAGTGTATGAGGCAACATTAATATTGAGTCGTGATTTTGGTGAACATTCAAATATTTGTTTGAATCTGAATTTTGGTAAAGATGGGGACGAATCTATTAAAAGTTTTGCATTAGGAATAAAAACACCAATTTCTGCAGATCCACACGGAATTGCTGCTGGAGTTGAATTTTTAGTAGGAGATTATGAAAAATTGGGTGAAAGTTGGTCAATTTTGCCCGGCGTATATGCTCCATTGGCTGAAAATATCATATTTAAGACTGGACTTGAATTTAGTAAAGATGCTAATAGTATCAGAGCAAATACCACTTTGATGTACAGGTTCTAATGGTAGATGTTGCCTATATGAGTTTAGAAATTGCACGGCTGGATAACCCAGCCGTGCAATAACATAATTTTCTTAAAGGAGAAAAAATTAAAAATGAAGATATTATCTTCAGTTATAGGATTTTTATTATTTTATAGTTTAGGTTTTTGTCATGAACATTGGATTGATTTGGAAAATTTTCGTCCATCAATAAGAGAGACAACCAAAGTTTTTGCTTGCAGTGGACATAATTTTCCCAAAAGTGATGTGATTTTAAGCGAGCGAGTATTTAACGGGTTTAAAGTTATCACTCCAGAGAACAAAGAAAAATTATATAAAACAAAACCTGACAAAAATTTAAATGTAATAGTATCGGAAGTCTTTTTTGAAGAAGAAGGAACATATATAATTTTATTCTCATTACAAAGACAGCCATTAAAAAATCCAATCTATACAGCAAAATCATTAGTTACTGTTGGTCAAGGAAACGAATTAAAATATTTTCTAAAATGCGGATTGGAAATTGTACCTGAGAAAGAAGTTTCGCAACTAAAACTTGGTGAAGAACTACCGATAAAAATATTTTACGATGGAAAGCCAGTTAGTTTAACTGCTTCCATTTCAATTAATGGTAAAAAGAACTTTTTTCTTAGAACAAATAAAGATGGCCAGTTAATATTAAAAATAAAATCATCTGGAAAATATTTAATTACTACAAGTTATAAAGGAATCGGTAGTTCGTTAACATTTTTTATTTCCGAGGGGAAAAAATGAAAAGAATAATTTTAATTGTCATCCTTGTTTTCGGAATCAAATATTGTTTCGGACATGGTGTTGAATATTCAGTTATAAAAGGCGGAGTAGGAATAAAAGTTTATTATAGCGATGGTACACCAATGTCTTATAGTGAAGTTAAAATATTTTCTCCACAAGATAGACAGACCGAATTCCAAACAGGGGTCACAGACAAGAATGGATGTTTTGTCTTTTACCCGGATTCAATAGGTAAATGGAAGATAGAAGTGAACGATGGAATGGGGCATGGGATTGTAAAAGAAATTGATATTACTGAAGGCTTAACTACAAAACCAGAAATAACACATTACTTACCTATATGGAAAAAAATCTTAATCGGAATAAGTTTCATATTTGGTCTTACAGGTATATTGTTTTATATTGTTACAAATAAAAAAATTAAGAAAGGGCAGATAGAATAAATATGCATATTCCTGATGGTTTTCTGGATATTAAAACATCAGCAGTAACCAATATTGTATCTTTTGTCTTTCTCATTTATGCTATTAAGAAAGTTAACAGATTTATAGTACCTGATAGAATTCCACTGATGGGAGTATCGGCTGCGTTTGTTTTTACAATTCAATTAATTTCTTTCCCAGTTATTGGTGGAACATCTGTACATATATTAGGTAGTGTACTAACTGCTGTTCTTTTAGGCCCTCTGTCTGCTTTTTTGATTGTAAGTTCAGCATTGATATTACAGGCACTACTTTTTCAACATGGTGGTATAATTTCCCTGGGTGCAAACATTTTTAATATTGCAGTAACAGGATGTATTTTAGGATATTTGATTTATAAGATTTTCCCAACAAACCTATTAGCTACAATTTCATCCTGGATTAGTATCGTTATTGGTGCAGGTTTTTGTGTATTGGAATTATTTCTTTCTGGAAAGATTAATCTCAAAACTGGACTAATTGCGATGTTATCAACCCACGTGATTGCAGGTGTAATAGAAGCAACTGTTACATATTTGATTCTTTCCGCAATAGATAAAATAAAACCCGACCTTCGGAATATAACAAAACTATGAAACACTCTTTCTTTGACAAATACAGTTATTTAGAAACGCCTGTTCATAAGATTCCTGTAATCATAAAGATTATCTCATTTCTCATTTTTGCTATATCAATAATCTTGTTTTCAGAATGGTCCTTCCTGGTTTATCTTATAGGATTTTTTATTTTAGTAATTACAGTTTATTTTTCAAAAGTACCTGTTTTTTTCATTATAAAAAAAATTCTTACAATTTTTCCATTTATCTTTATAATATCACTCTGTAACTTTTTTTCAAAATCTCTAAATTATACTATTATAATAAAAACAGTATTAAATTCGACCTTGATACTTATTGCAATTATTCTACTTGTAGAAACGACAAAATTTCCCAAACTACTTAATGGGCTATCTAAACTTGGCATTCCCAAAATTATTATTCTTCTACTTTCATTTATTTACAGATATTTTTTTGTCTTAATAGATGAGGTAGAAAAAATGGTATATTCTGCTAAAATTAGAAGTTATAGAAAACTAAATTTAAAAATAATTGCAAATATGTTCGGAATTCTTTTTGTAAGAAGCTATGAGAGAGCAGAAAGAATTTATTCAGCAATGGTAATGCGTGGCTTTGATGGAGAACTAAAATTATGAGTGTGCCAAGAAAGTTCCTTAAATTCTTGTCGGTGGAAGTCCGAACTGGATAAAGGGTAGCGACCAGTCCAACACCAAATCCCACAGTTAATAAGGCAACGAACTAACTGATGCTGGGATGCG
>JBFLWK010000077.1 GCA_040757695.1 Elusimicrobiota bacterium | reverse complement strand
TTTCAAAATTCAAAGAGCGATTTTAAAGGTCAAACCTTTAATTTGAGTGAATTTGCAAATATATTTTATAGTGGCTCCGACGAGCTATCTCAAAAAAATAGTGTTTATAGCCGTTTTTCAGGTCGACTGTTACCTTATTTTCCTTGCTAACTGCTTTTAATCCGCTGCGTAAAAAATGATACAGCGTCCACTCTTGAATTGTGCCAGCAATAGAACTATAATTTATATTATTGTTTTTGCAAAATTTGAAAAATGTTTCTCGGGGACTATAGAAAAGCGACAGAAATTTATCTGCATCATAATTATTAACAAGCAAATATAATTTCCAATACTTGTAAAATACACCACTGATAATTTTGTGATATTCTTCTAAATTTTTCATCAATGCATTTTTAACAACCATTGGGTTTTCCTTTTTTATCATCGGAGCAAGTAATATCGCTCAAAAAAATTGGACGCTTAACTTTTTTCACATAGCAGATAACGCTGTGAAACCGGCAGTTATTTTTTACGCGCCGATTGACCAGTTAACTTACAATATACTGCTTTTTGTTGTTGAGGCCGTTGCCTATTACTTAATCGGTTTTAACAGCGGGAACAGGATGACATCTTTTATGGATTCTTGCTGCGTCAGAAGAATTACGAGACGGTCAATGCCTATTCCGAGCCCGCCGGTCGGTGGCATGCCGTATTCAAGTGCTTTTATGTAATCTTCGTCGTAAAATTCTGCTTCTTCGTCGCCTTTTTCTCGTTCTTTAAGTTGTTCTTCAAATCTTTTTTTCTGTTCTACAGGGTCATTTAATTCTGAATATGCATTTGCAAGTTCTTCAGTTGCAATAAACAGTTCAAATCTTTCGGCAATTTCTGGTCTTTCGGATTTTGATTTTGCCAGTGGACACAAGAATTTAGGCCAGTCAACAACGAATGTTGGTTGTATAAGTTTCGGCTTTACCAGTTTATCAAACAGGTGGTCAAATATTTTTCGTACAGGCATTTTTTGATAATTCTCAACTTGGAATTCCTGTCCTAATTTTTTTAATTTATCTTCTGAAAAAATATCTGCAAAATTGAGTCCTGCTTCTGTGAATGCCGTCTCCAGAGATAGCCGATTCCAGTCACCAAAAAGATTTATCTCTTTTTCAGCAACTAAAACTTTTGAGATACCGATTTCTTTTGCTGTTTCCTGAATAATATTTTTGCATAAAGCCATCATATCGTTATAGTCGGAATATGCCTGATAGATTTCTAAAATCGTAAATTCCGGATTATGTCTTGTAGAGATACCTTCATTTCTAAAAGTTCTACCTAATTCGTAAATGCGCTCAAGTCCGCCGACGACCAATCGTTTCAGATAAAGTTCAGGTGCAACTCTTAAATACAAATCAATATCAAGTGCGTTATGGTGTGTGGTGAATGGTTTAGCAGCCGCACCCCCGGGAATTGATTGCATCATCGGTGTTTCAACTTCAACGAACCCGTTTTTATCAAGATAATTTCTGATTGACGAAATAATTTTAGCCCGTTTGTTGAAAATTCCTGCAACATCATCATTTACGATTAAATCCAGATATCTCTGACGGTATCTGGTTTCTATATCTTTAAGTCCGTGCCATTTTTCAGGCAGGCCTCTTAATGCTTTTGACAGAAGTTGAAATTTTTCTACCTTTATAGTTATCTCGCCTGTTTTGGTTTTAAATACTGTGCCGTTTACACCGATAAAATCGCCTATATCAAAAAGTTCAAACAGTTTGTAATTATCAGTCCCGACAATATCCTGTTTGATATAGAGTTGTATTTTTGCTGTGGCATCTTTTATTGTCACAAAAGTTGCTTTTCCCATTTTTCTGATTGTCAAAATGCGGCCGCTGATGGCGACATTGCCAGCGGGCATTTCATTAAGAATTTTTTTAGCTGTAGTCGTGGTTAAGAATTTAGTCGGATAAGGATCTATATTACAATTTTTTAATCTTTTTAATTTTTCTAATCGTTGAATTAAAAGTTCATCTTCAGCCATTCAGTGCCTCTTTTACTTTGTCTCTTAGTATTTTCGGATCAAATGGTTTTTCCATATAGGCAACAATATTTTTCTCAAATTGGAACAAATCCTGCATCCCACTTTTAGCAGTCAGCACGATTATCCGAATATTTGCTGTTGTTTCGTCTGCCTGGAGTTGTCTGTAGACACTGTATCCATCAATTTTAGGAATCATCAAATCCAGCAATATCAAATCAGGTTTGTTAGAAGTTGCTAAACTGATTGCTTCTTCACCATCTGATGCAGAAATAGTTGTATAGCCGTCTTTTTCAAATAAGAATTTTAACAAGTCAGCGACTGCCGGTTCATCTTCAACGATAAGTATGATTTTAGCAGGCATAATTACCTCCCAATCCTAACATTAAAGTATAACATATTTTCACGATTTGTCAAGCACTTTTTTTGTAAACGCAGATTACCGCAGATAAAAGAAACGCAGATGACACAAAGTGTCATTCCCAAATGGTTCTATTGGGAATCCATTAAAGGCGTAGATTCCCGACATGGGCATTCGGGAATGACAAATCAGCGGTAATCAGTGATTCTAATTTTTCCTAAAATGGCAATAAAAAAATCCTCACTTGTTTAAGTGCGGATTTTTAATCTGTTATTTATCTTATTTTTTCAATACAAGATAGTCAGGGGCTAACGCCCCCGAACCCCCTTTTTAATTAAACCACGAATGAACACTATTTTTTACGAATATGCGTTAATTCGTGTCTATTCGTGGTTAACTTTTTGAAATTCCGATACTGCAAGATAGTCCAAACAAGCATGTCCTGGCGACAGGCCAGGATTCAGGACTCCAGAACTGAAATTGTACGACACTTCAGTGTCGGTTCTGATTCAGTTTTAACCGCCACTGTAGACGGCAATTAATTGCCGTCTACAGTGGCTAAGTTTCGTAAATAAAAATTTTTTCTAAGTTTTAGTGTTTCGGTGGTTTCATAAAACTTTTGGCACTGCTTACTAATTTCGCGGTAGCACAGCGGTATTGATATTTATACGCTGGTTATTCTTTTCTAAATTAAGCGAGATTGTGATACAGGAGTTGCTTGAAAAATTCAGATCTGTAACATTTTCTGTAAGTACTTTTAATTGACCGTTTCTGCTCATTATTAACTGCTGACCGTTTCTGTAAAACGAATAACTTTCAGCAGTTAAGTTCCTATCCATATCTGCTAGAAAACTGATACTGCTCGGTGTGAGTACGAATGTAGATTTTCGGCCGTTTTTGATTATCCGTACCATTTCTTCCATTGCTATATTTGCATTCCGTTCTATATCTATACCTGACGAACCCGCTGACCACATTTTGAACCCGGCAAGCAAAATTTTTGTTCCGACAAATGCGATAATACTGATAATTGCGATACTAATAAGTAGTTCAATCAGTGTTATTCCTTTCATTTCATCTTAAAGGATACCGCACAGATTGCTTGCTGTCTGATAATGGTAGTTGCACGCTGTTGAAAAAGGGTAGATGGTAACGAAGTTCGTATCGTGCTAAAAGGTTACGGTAACGGATAGAAGCCAAAAAGACGAAACCGCTAAACGATACGGGCATTGTAACCATAACCTTTTCATTACTCCAATTCTGTTTCCTAACAGTCCTTCTTTGAAGTTGATGCAACATTTTTTTATATAAATCCTAATAAAAGAAAAACACCGGATGTAATAAAAAAATAGACAATAAATACAACTAAAAGCCAGCCCATAATCTCTTTGAATTCAAGTTTCGCAACTGCAAGCATTGCTATTGCCCAGAAGGGTTGTATCATATCTGTAAGCATATCTCCCCAGGCATATGTTATTACTGTCTTCCATAAATCCACCCCGAGTCGTTCAGAAGCAGGAATAAGATACGGTGCTGTTACTGCCCATTCAGAACCACCTGATGGGATGAGATAATTCAAAAGTCCAGCATACCAGTAGGTTATAAGAAGGAATGTTTTTGAAGATGTTAAAGTAACAAAAAGCGTAGTAAAAAAAGTTGCCAGTTGAGTAAACTTAAAAAGCCCGAATATACCTGCATAAAAAGGAAACTGAATTATTACACCCCAGACGGTTTTACCGGCTTCTTCACATGCTTTCAGAAAACTCCAAGGTCTAAAATGCAGTATCAAGCCGAGCATCAAAAAAATGAAATTAACTAAATTTAATGTCAAGCCACCTTTCTCGTAAATAAAATACTTCAGTAGCCATATAACACCAACAAACGCAAAAATTAGATTGAATCCCGGCCACCAGTTCATCCATTCAGATGGTGTAAGTTTCCTACCTGTCGGCTTTGCAGGTGGTTCGTAAAGTTTGAGTTCATTCAGTTGTTCTTGGGTAATTCTGAATGTTTTTTCTTCTTCTGGATGCATCCCTGCCATCAATAACGAAATTAGAACAATAATCAATAAAGTAAGAATTAGATTAAAAGCTGAAAATATGGTCTGAGATGTTGGAATAAGGTTTTTAAGTATTCCTGATTTTATTAAAAAATTGTCAGGTGTAGCAACAATAAGTGTTGCAGAGCCAGAGAGCCCTGAATGCCAGGTACAACCAAGCCCGAGATACGCGGCTGCAACAAGTAATCGGTAATCAACTTTTGGATTTCTTCGTGCTAAAAATAAAACAAACATCGCACTACCAATTAAACTCAATCCCCAGTTAAGCCATGCAACTATCATTGAAAAAAGTGACATTAAAAGTATTGTCTGGTATGGTTTTTCAGGATTCGGTATTGATGACAGTTTATCCATAATTTTTCGTACAGGCGCTGAAACCGCAAGAATATAGCCTGTAACCATTATTAAACACATCTGCATTGCAAACTCTAAGAGAAACCAGAAGCCATCACCCCATGCTTTTACAGCACCTATAAAATCTGTTTGACCAAATAAAATCGCTAATACAAAAGTTATACCACTGAGAATAATCACAATAACAAACGCATCAGGAATGTATCTCTCAGTAAATTCAGTAAACCTTTCACCAACTTTCCTTAGAATTTTAAGTATTTTTTCCATTTTTATCCTAATAGTTTGCCTTTAATGTTACCGATTTGACACCCGCGATAGAGACCCGTATTTTTTTTAAGTTAGTTGCTGTACCTACTTCGGTATTGTTGGTATCCACATAAAATACATCTACTCGTCTGGTAGTTGGTTTACCTTGCAGCATAACGGTATCTGAAAGTGCTGATGGATTCCCTGTAGAAATCGCTATGAAACTGATTGCTTTAATTTCTTCTATTCGCTGACGACACAAATTAACTGCTAATGTTTTCTGTTCTGTTTTTACGCTACCTTTACCGAAAACTGGATAAAATGAAACCACACCAACAAGACCGATAGATATAACAACGATTGCTACAAGTAGTTCAATTAGCGTAAAGCCTTTCATCGTATATTCTTATTTTGTCGGATAAATCCGACCGCGACAAGAATTGCGACACAACCACTCGGGTTCCTTCGCCTACGGCTCAGGATGACCCTTCGGGTCACTTTGCCCTGAAATAAATTCAGGGCTCAGACAATTGTCAAACAACCATTAAACTGTTAGTAGTATTATAACAAAATTTTATAAAAATAGCAATAAAAAAATATAGCTAGGTTTATTTCTGTGAGATAATGAAAAGGCTTGTCTATTCTGTTTTGTTGAACAGTCGGGAGAGTAGTGTTTTGACGCAATCTTCAGCGGGCTCTGGAGCAAGCGTTACGAGTGTCTCACGGTCGGTATAAATAATTTTGCCTGACTCTATTTCTGTTATCTGAACTGTTACGAGATACTTATCACCAAGTTTACCGAAATCGCCAGTTAGAATATAATTCATATTCAGTAGTTTACCTATCTGAACTATGCATTCTGAGGTTGTGCAGCCTGTTTGCTGAAAACCTTGCTCTGCAAGTATTCTGTCCATATTGTTTCTATCAAGTAGATTGAACTGCTCATTTTTGAGTATCTCTTTCCTGAAAAATGTACTTAAAAAAACCGCATCTGAAGTTGCAACTGGCGAGATTGCGCGTAAATCTACTACTGCAAAGTTTATTTTACCGGTATCATCTCGTTTGAATACCAGTTTGGTTTCTTTTTCTTTTACTGATACTGTCTTGAATAATACCGATAATGAAACTCTGTGTGAAAAGCCGAAGTTAGAATTCAACACTGCATAATCCAGTTGAAAATGTTTATATAAGATTCCAAACCCGCCTGCAAGATTGCCTTTATCATAACCCAACCTCAATTTCAAGTATTTGCTTAAATTAGCTTCTGCACCGAGATGGAATTCATTTGTTTTTCTCTTGGTAACGATATCCACGCTACCTGATAATAATTCATCAAACAATTTTACGCCAAGACCTGTTCTGATATTTAATTTTGCTTTATCGGTTGTATATTCTCGTTTGAGTTCATAGCCTAACAGGTTCTGTGCACAAACTCCAGCAGATATTTTCGGCTTATTGAAGATATTACACAGCACACCGATATCCGCATCAATACCGGTTGAGTTTATATCATCAAAATTTTTATTTATGATTTTCAATGTTCCGCCGAGAGCTAATTTTTTTGATGCCGTTATCCCACAAGAAACCGACCCGGCATTATTGATATCTTTTATTTCACCGTCCAGTATGTAATTGTTTTCATCACGCAGTTGTATCGCCGGGGAAACCATATTGATAATTCCCACACCGATACCGAGCATCTGATGTGGTTTTGTTACAAATAAAATATTGTCAAATCTTGTGCCTTCAAACAACTGGTTATGCGTTAATGTTAGATATGAATGTCTTGTTTCTTTGATTTCGGTTGGTTTTATTTCTTTTTCTGTGAGATTGATGAATCCTGCAGGGTTGTAGTATATCAGTGCGGCATCGTCTGAAATACCGGTGAATGCTCTGCCTAACCCGTAAGTTCTTGCAGAACCACCAAGTTCTAAAAAATATGCTGGTGTGCCACCCGTGCCTTTAGTGATTGTTGCAGAATAGAGGCTGGGGATAAGGTGATAAGGTGATAAGGTGATAAGGATAAAACAGGTGATATGATGATATGATGATATGATGATATATAAAAATCGTATAACCGTATCAGCGTATAACCGTATAACCGTTTTTATTCTTTTTCGTATCAACTTATCATCGTATAATCTTATCATCTGTGTATCACTTCCGTGTCAGTTCCGCGTTCCTGTTCCGCGTCTGTTTTGCGTTTAAGTTCCGCGTCAGTTTCGCGTTCCTTACTTCACACCTATCTTCCATATTACTTTCTTGTTTTTACTCTCTATCTTGCATAGATATACACCTGCAGTAACATAATCACCTAACGAGTTCCTGCCATCCCATGCTACTTCGTTTGCCTGACCGGCTTTGCCACCTTCTTCACTCGCTTTTATATCCCAACTTATCACAACATTACCGGCTAAATCTATCACTGTAATTTTTACATTTGCGTCCTCTTTCAATGTATATCTGATTTTAGCATTCTTTCCACTACCGCAATAAAACGGGTTCGGATAACTTGATACTGCGGATATCTGTTCAGTCGGCTCTGCAAAATACACAACTTTGAACTTGCCAACTTTGTCGGTTGTTACTGTGATTTTGATATTCTCATCATACACCATCTTCGGTATTACTGCTGAATATGTAGAGATAGTGATATATGTATCACTATTCACAGCACCTGCAGGGATACTAATAACAGTTCCATCATTCGCAATGTATGTATTATCAGTATTTGATTTCACAGCAGACGAAACCGAACCCACAAATGGATTAATAAACCCGGTTTGGATAGTATAATTTGTAGAACCCACCTGACCTACTGGTGAAGACGAGACTGCATCCTGCGCCATTATGTAATCGGCACTTAAGTGCCGACTACCACCAAGGTTCACCGTCTGCCAGTTTATCATATTTTCAGAATAAAGGCAAGTAATAAAGTAACAAAATAATAAAGTAATAAGTATGGTTAACCCCTTGACAAAATCTTTCATTTTTGTTATACTTTTTTGTAACATAAATAAACACTGATAAAGATACTGATACACACAGATAAAAAACCTGGAGGTGATACTATGCCACAGATAAAAGAAAAAAGAAATTCAATTACAGAAATTATTGAATCCCAAATTAAAGACAGGGACTTAATTACAAGAGCAGGTAAAATCATCGATAATTTGAGAACCCGATTTGGCAAATGTGAAAAAGGATTTAATTCTACTGAACTTCTCCGAAAAATCCGCGAGGCACAAGTTAAATGATTTATGTGCTTGACACTTCTGTAATTCTCAAATGGTTTTTTGAAGAAGATGGAACTCAAGAAGCTATTTTTCTTAAAAACCAATTTGAAACTGGCAAGATTGATATTGTTGAGCCCGACCTTTTGATTTATGAATTGGCAAATGTTTTGAGATACAATAATAGGTTTCCTGAAACCGCAATAAAAACTGCTGTTAAATCCCTCTATGATTTGCGGATTAAATTTCTCACACCGACTATTTCTATAATGGAAAACGCTATTCATCTGGCTTTGAAAACTAACCTCTCTGTCTACGATTGTGTATATACTTCCTTGTCTATGAAATTGTCTGCACCACTTATAACTGCTGATAAAAAATTATATCTGAATACAAAATCACATTTATCCGTAAAGATTCTTTCTGAATTTTAATCCTTAGAAGTGGTCTTATCCACCCGATAAACCAGAACCGTTCCTGATTTTACTTTTGTATTAAATTTGCCACTTGACTTGGCTGTCATTGCGAGCATTAGTGTGGCAATCTCTTAATCCCCGCCCCTATTATTTTCCTCCGTCCCCATTTTCAGTCCCCATTTTTATGGAGTCCCCACTTTGGAGTCCCCACTTCAGTGGAGGACAAAGTCGCCGACTAAAGCCTGCCCCGTAATGCTGTAATACGGGGTCGGGTCTACGGATAACTTTCCCCCGTAACTATTCACTGAACCGTGTAGTCATTCCCGAATGCATCTATCGGGGATCCATCGTCGCTAAAAGATTCCTTGTTCCCCACTCCCCGTTTCCCATACAAATTTTTCTTGACAAATCTTTTATTTTTCATTATAATTATATCGGAGGTGATACTATGCTCATTATGAATTACAAAGTTTTCTTTATAAAAGGTGAAGATGGCTACATCGTCGCCGAATGTCCTGCAATCCCCGGCTGTGTATCTCAAGGTAAAACGCTTCAAGAAGCAAAGAAAAACATCAAGGAAGCGATTGAACTTTGTCTTGAGTGCTACAAACAAGATAAAAAGAGTATTCCAAAAGATACCACCGCTGTAGTCCGAATTGCTGTCGCTGTATGATTGAAAAACTTCCGCTTTTATCCGGTAACGAAATTGTAAAAGCACTTCAAAGGACAGGATATTATATCCGGAGACAAAAGGGAAGCCATATACGACTTTATCACGCCGAGCGTTTACCAGTAACTGTGCCGAATCATAAAGAAGTTGACCGCAGAACATTAAAATCAATCCTCCAAACTGCAAATTTAACTCCTGAAGAATTCAAGGAACTCCTTTAACCTAAATTTATCTTGACTTGGCTGTCATTGCGAGCATTAGCGTGGCAATCTCGCCTTTAATTCTTCTATTTCTTTTTGCTGTCTGTCATTTTCCGCTTTTAATTCTTTTATTGCTTCAACTAATACCGGTGTTAATTTTTCATATGAAATGCCTTTATAACCATTGTTGTCGGTTGTAACTATCTCTGGAATGACTTTTTCCGTATCCTGCGCAATTAGACCTATCTGCTTGTCATCAGTGAATTTCAAATCGGGGAATTCTTTTGTCTTCCAGTAATAATTTACTCCTTGTAGATTCATAATTCTATTAAGCGAACCTTTTAATGGTGTTATATCCTTTTTCCATCGTATATCAGAGCCAGACCAAGCACCTGATGTGCACCAAGCAGTTCCTGCAACTGTTAAAGTATATCCAGGTGTTGTCGTCCCGATGCCGACGTTGCCTGATGTACTTATGTATACTTTATTCTGACCAAGTGTATTATAATTTATTTAAATGTCGCCGAATACCCCGCAGCTTGCTGCGGGGATGAAGGCGACCGACAAATTTTGCCAAATTTTGTATAAT
>JBFLWK010000076.1 GCA_040757695.1 Elusimicrobiota bacterium | reverse complement strand
GACTTAACTATTCATAGGAATTGTTCAGGTTTCTTGTGCATCCCTGTTTTACAGGGTTATTCCATTTTTGTCAATGAACAATATGTTTCAACATTTATTAGCAAAAATTTGCCAAACTACAGTAAATCTGATATAGGCGCAAGATTAGAGAAAAAACTTATACAGGGTAATTATACATTTACTTTAGAAAAAGATGGATATAAAAAAATAACTAAATCAATTTATATAGCAGGTACAAGTAGTAAAGAAATAAGAACATTGCTGTTCCCGTTTAATGTTGATTTAATAATTAATTCCGTTCCACAAGGTGCTGAAGTTTATATTGATGGGAAACTGATACCTATGAAGACCCAGGTACTTTGTTCCATTGATATGGGTAAACATTATGTTCGGATTACAAAAGAAGGTTTTGAGGATTTAGGTAATGATAAAGAAATGCAGGTTTTAGGACAATGCAACTTGGATTTTAGTCAAGATACACAAAATATAGATAAGCGATACTGGGAATTTCAAGAATCAAAAGAAGCACAGACAAAAACTTATTCTCTCACTGGTAACTTCTGGAAAAATGTAACAATTAAGTCAAGACCAGAAAGAGCGAGTATCTATATTGACGGTAAATCTACACCATGGGGTGTAACTCCGGTTAAAAATCAACCTCTCCTTGCTGGCGAACATTCAATTGAGTTAAAAAAACCAGGTTTTGTATCATATACTGATACGCTTAATATTACTGGTGAAACTGATATTGATATTTGTCCTGTTTTAAAGAAAGAACTATTTTTTAATGCATATGAAAAAAATAACCCAGGAAGCGATATCGGTGCTCTTGTAACCATTCAAGGAACTGAAATAAAGAATAAAAAGACACCTTTCAAAGAATCTTTACCATTAGGTATTTATAAGATTACATTTGAAAACCCTCCAATGTATAAAACAATTAAACAAAAAGAATATGATGTTGAAACGCAGGTAAATATTGTTGGTACTCTTGAATTACAAGACCCATTTGTTGATATTAAAGTTCTAGATGAAAACAAAAAAATAATTACTGATGCTAATATCTGGTTGAATGATGTATGGAAATCCGATGTAGAAACTACAGAAGAATGGAAGGGTCATTGGAGAAAATACCTAAAACCTGATAATTATGTAATTTGTGTAAATACTGCTGAAAAAAAGTATAAAACTTGGGTAAAAGAAGTATCTTTAAAACCCGGCGACAGGGTTTATTTTGAAGCTATCTTATTGCCTGCTGATGATGGAATACTTATTGTTGATATAAAGCCTTATTATGACGCGGATGTATTTTTTGATGGTAAATCTAAAGGGAAAACATCATGTAAAATAACTGGGATTCCGCAGGGCAAACACTCGGTAAAAATAGAACATTCAAATTTTGATGTTTTAGAAGAAGAAATTGAATTTACTAAACCAGGCGAACAAATTATCTTAAAACTTAAAGAAAGAAACGACGGGTCCGTATCTATAATTCAACAAAAAAAATGAAAAAGAATTGGAAAAAAGGAAACAAATAAAATGGTAATGGTAAAAATAATAATTGTTGTTGGATTATTGTTTGGTTTAAGTAGAAATTCTGTATCAGAAGTAATTATTTTCCGCAACGAATCTCCATCTTCTTGGGATAGTAAAAATAATAATAAAATAGATGAAAACGAGATTGTTGACCTTGTTCCTTACCCTTGTCCATTTGACCCCTCAAAAGAGTCAATAAAAATCCGATATGTTCTTGATAACATAGCAGAAAAAGTTTCTATAAACATCTATGATATGAGTGGAAGATTGGTTAAAACAATTGTTCATAACCAACAAAAGGCCGCCGGTATGCATGAAGAAGATACTTGGGATGGAACTAACTACGCAGGCGAAAAACTTGCAAATGGTATATATTTCTGCGAAATCATTGCTAAAGAGTTTAAAATTGATGGTGGTCAAGAGAGAAGATATACCGCATTGGCAATTTTTGGCAAATAGAAAATGAAGTCTAAAAAACTATATTTTCATTTTTTACTTTTTACTTTTTACTTTTTACTTTCTACTTGTCTTTATGCTGGAACGAACCCTGCAGCGTTCTTAAATATTGGTGTTGGTGCACGTGCATTAGGTATGGGTGGTGCATTTGTTTCAGTCGCTGATGACGCTACTGCAGGTTATTGGAATCCTGCTGGGTTAAGTAAACTCAAAACAGTTTCTATGGGTTCAATGATGCAAAGTTTAGCCAATTCTGAGTGGAACTTACAAGAAATTAGCCCGACATATCAATTTCTTAGTTTAGTTGTCCCTTTGAATAGAATTAGAATACTAAAAAAAGGTGGAACATTCAGTGTCAGTTGGATTAATACAACACTGGATAATATTCCTCACACATATCTTGACACCTCAAATCATATAGTTAGAAATACATTTGAAGATAGAGAAAATGCTTATTATCTTTCATATGGACAATCCTTAATCTCAGAAGAACTGTTAGTCGGCGGTTCTTTGAAGTATATAACTCAGAATTTTACCCAAATCAAAGGTGCCTCTGCTTCTGGTTGGGATGCTGAGGCGGGCTTGATTTATTCTATCGGTAAAAAGACCGATATTGGAATGGTTATTCAAAGTGGTGTTTATCTAAAATGGGCAAACGGCCGAAAAGACCATGGACCGTTAAAAGCAAAAACAGGTATTTCACACACTTTTACAGTTAACGAATATATTTCAGTATTAGTAGCCAATGATTTTCAGCAGGCACAGAAAGAGCCGTTACAGGATTTATTAGGCGCCGAGATTAATTACAATCTAAATACCACGGTTCTGTCTTCAATAAAATTGCGGGGTGGAATAAATGGGATAGATATTGAAAATAGATTTGGAAATATTCATCAACTGAATGACCATATTGATTGGACATCGGGGCTCGGTTTAGATATTCATGTTTTGAGATACAGTATACAATTAGACTATGCACTGTGTTCTTATCAGTTAGGGCTTAAGCATATGTTTTCTGTTATTCTAAATTTTGATTAGAATCTCGCGAGGAGATTGTTATGCGAAAAAAACTAAAAGTAATAATTACAGGATTGATTATTTACCAGTGGATAGTGAGTTCATTCATTTATGCTCAAGAGTTTACCGATGTTGAACTGCCAACGCAGAAAGCTGCTGTTGAATTTAATAATCGTGGTATATTGAAAAATTTTATTTACAAATATGGAAAAAAAACATTCCGTCCACTCGGTACAGTTAGCAGAGAAGAATTACTTTTAACACTGTACGAATATGACGCCACTGTTCGTTGGTTAAAAAAAGAAAATGAAGATTTGAAAAAAGAAATTGCCAGTTTGAAAACACCAACCACTCGGAAACCTGCTGGTCCGTCTGCGGCTGCGGAATTATCCAAAGATGAAATCATTAACGAGGCAGTTCGAGAAAGTGTGAAACGGGCTCTTGTGCTAATACTTAATTCTAAAGAAATTACAACAATGAAAAATGATATTGACAATATTAAATCAGGAACACCAAGAACACCGCCTTCTTCTGATGTAGCAGTTAAAAAACCTGAAAAGCCTATAGAAAACTTAGAAGAAAGTGGAAAAACAGCACCATCTTCTGACAATAAAACAAAAAATGCTATGCTGACCAAGTTAAGTATTGGTTTAACTGCCGTTGCCGTTTTATTCATGGCAAGATAATCTGGAAGAATATGCCTAAATTAGTATTGAAAAACAAATCAGAAGTCCTTTTAGAATATATCATTGAAAAGGATAATGTTACAGTTGGCAGAGTTGTTGGTAATGATATTGTCATTATTGATAAATCTATTTCTGATGAACATTGTGAAATAAAAAAAGAAAATGGGAAATATGTTATTAGGGATTTAAAGACATCTTTTGGCACAACTGTAAATGGCGAAAAAATTACCAAACGAGAATTAAATTTTAATGACGAGATAGGTTTAGGCGAACATACTTTGGTATTTCGTGCTACCGCCAAAGAAACACCCGACGAGAAAAAAACAACAACTATCCAAACAGGCAGCACTGCTGTATTTGATACTCGTGGTGAGATACATTGCTTATTAGGTATCCAGGCAAGTATGAAGGCAAAAAGTACGAACTTAATTTTAGAGAGACAAAAATCGGCAGGGACTCTGAGTTTAACGAAATTATTCTTTCTGACGACCCTGCTACTTCTCGTCGGCATGCCAGCATTGTTTATTCGGGTGGGCAGTATATTCTTACAGACAAACGAAGCAGAAATCGCACTTTTGTTAATCGGAGAATGGTTAAGGAAACGGATTCATTACCATTAACACCTAAAGATGAAATTCTTGTAGGACGTAATATATTTAGATTTGTAAAAGAAACTGATGAAGATTATTCTCCACCTAAAAAAGAAGGTATATTTTGGGTTCGGTTCAAATCCAGATTTTTCAATATAGTATCAATTTTACTAATTCTTACGGGTATTTTTTCAGTATATTATGGTGTCTCTGGAATTTTTATTATAAATAACAAGCCGACAAATCCTGTTGTGCAAAGTTTACCTTGGAAACCACAAATAGAGTTAATAAGTGCTGCTCTGTCTGAAGAAAAATACGATATTACACCTTCTCCAGCCATTGGAGATATAAATAATGATGGGATCAATGATATAGTTCTTCCTACGAAAGATGGCAAAGTTTATGCTTTAGATGGTATTTCAGGAAAAACATTATGGCAACCACAACCAATAGGACAAACTTTGTTTTCTTCACCTGCATTGGTTGATATGAATAAAGATAAAGCACTGGATATTGTTGTTGGCTCAAACGATTCACGACTTTATATTATCAACGGGTTGGATGGAAAGTTTGCATTTGAAAGCGATATATTAGGTGGTAACCTTACCACTTCGCCTGTTGTTTATGACTTAAATAAAGATGGAGTGCTGGATGTGGTTATTAATTCCGAAGAAGGTACAGTTCATTTTATTTATTCACCTATTATCAATCCTCAAATTTTTTCAGTAAAAATTCCAGGCGAAATTAAATCTTCACCTGCAGTTTTATCTTCGTCTGGTGAAATACCAAAAGTTGTAATCGCTAATTCCGAAGGCAAAGTTTATCTTTTAGATGGGCAAACACAAAAACTACAGGAACTAAATACAAATGAAATGATAAATATGCGGTTAGGACTACGAGAACGGAAGCCAACTATTCCTATATCCGCTACACCAGCCATACAAGATTTGGACAACAATGGAGTGTCTGATATAGTTATTGTGACAAATGACCAGCATATAGCATGTATAAACGGCAAATCATTAGAATTAATGTGGGCGCAATGTCTTGATATTGAACGCTATCCAATTTCAGAACCCGGACATTATTCCTCACCTGTTTTGACAGATATCACAGGAAATGGTTCTAAAGATGTTGTGGTATGTTTGGCAAATGGTAAGGTATTTGGTATCAACGGTGCCAATGGTGAAATTTTATGGACATATGATACCGGCGAAAAAAATAGAATAATTTCTTCGCCAGCATTGGTTGACTTAGATAAAAATGGTTTCTATGAAATAATTGTTGGTGGCGAAGATGGTTTTATATATGGTTTAGATCCATTTGTAAATACATCAAAACGGTTAATTATGAAAGAGCGAATAAAACTCCAACCTATCGCTTCTTCACCTCTAATTGGTGATATAAATAAAGACGGCTATTTAGATATTGTATTTAGTTATAACGACAATGAATTAAATGCTTTTACTACAAATACCAGATGTTTTTCAAACCAAATTATCTGGCCAATATTTTGTGGAAATTTATCTCGGACTGGAGAGACACCGAAAGAAATTAATGACAGAAATTTTCAAGTCTCAGGTGGTAGCGGGTTGATAGTTATACTCGGCGTTATTTCTATCCGAGTTATAGTCAAAAAGAAAAAACTTCGTAAAAGACCACCAATTATTATTGGTTCAACAAAAAGATAAATTAGGTGTGACTTATGAATATAAAAGCAAATTCGGGAACTGATGTCGGTAAAGTGCGTAAATTAAATGAAGATAGTTTCGGGATAGATGAAGAAATGAACCTTTATTTTGTGTGTGATGGTATGGGCGGTCACGCTGCTGGTGATTTTGCGAGTCAGACAGGTGTCAAGACCCTCATTGATTGTCTAAAATCAGAAGATATTAGACGAGAGTTGTGTCCAATACATACAGGAATTAGTAAAACAGTGCCGGATAAAGCTGCAAGATTAGTTACCGCGATCCAACTTGTTAATCGTCGGTTATTCAATTTTACAGTAGAATATCCCAAATTACGAGGCATGGGTACAACAGTCGCTTCTATTTTGTTTGATAACAATCTTGCATATATTGGTCATGTAGGTGACAGTCGTGTTTATAGAATACGGAATAATAAAATTGAGCGACTGACAGCAGACCATTCTTGGGTAAATGAATTGCTACAGGATGGTGAAATAACCGAGGCAGAAGTAAAAGATTTTAAACAGAAAAATGTCATTACTCGTGCGTTAGGAACACGGCCCTCAGTTAAAGTGGACTTAAGAATAGAACAAGTTCAAAATAATGATTATTATATTCTTTGTTCTGATGGGCTTTGTGGTTTTGTTGATGATAGCCGAATTAAAGATATTGTTCTTGCGTTTAAAGATAATCTACAAACGGTCTGTAATATTCTTATTCAATCAGCAAATGACGCTGATGGCCAAGATAATATTACTGTAATAGCAATAAATGTTTCTGATGTCTCAAACCCTGTAGATATAAAAGTAGCGGTGTCGCAAATGAGTAACCCATTGACAATTTCTGACGAAGATGAAAATATTCTTAACAAAGAAGATGAGTTGCTGAAAAGAATGTATGTCAAAGAAAAACTTGTCGCACTAAAAGATGCAGCTGTAGCAAGAAAAGAGATGTGGCGAAACCCTCTTTATATAAGCGTTGCGGGATTAGTTTTTGTTTCCCTTATTGTTTTAGGTGTAAAACAACCTTGGAAAAAAAAGGATATTCCTTCACCGGTACCTGTAGTTGCTCCCGAAAGATTGCTTTCTATTACAATAAATGCAAAAGCTTATATTACGAAAGAATTAGAAGGTGGCGAAGTTACAATAGTAGAAGAATTGAAAGGTGTCGAAGTTACAATAGATGAAATCCAACAGTCCAAGTATACTCCTAATGCTATTTTTACTGACTTAAAACCTGGGACATATCACTATCATCTCAAAAAAGATGGTTATATCTGGCTTAATTCACTTAACAAGAAGAAACTAATTGAAACAAAGATGTTAACAGATAAAGATATATCTGTTACAGAATATTTAGAAAAATTGAAGATGCAGTGAACCTGTAAAATAATATGCAAAAAAAAATTTTAATAGTAGAAGATGACCCACCGATATTGGAATTCCTTGCTTTCTGGTTGACAAAGCAAGATTATGAAATTTCTACCGCTGAAGATGGGTTATCCGCACTTGAAAAAATAAAGACAGACAAACCCGATTTAATCCTGCTTGATGTTATGCTGCCTCAGATGGATGGGTTTGAGGTTTGTAAGAAAATTAGAGCAGATGAAAATACAAAAAATATACCTGTTATATTTGTTACCTGTAAGGATGCCATTGAAGATATTGAAAAAGGATTTAATGTGGGCGGTAATGATTATGTAACAAAACCAATAGATAATAATCACCTTCTGGGTAGAATAAAAAAAATTCTTGCTGAATGAGAGGTAAAAATGTTACCAGAGAAAAAACTTAAAATTTTAGTCATAGATGACGAACCGGCAACATTAGAACTGTTTATATTTGGATTAAAACAAAACGGATACGATGTGGTTACTGCTAATAATGGTAAAAATGGAATAACAAAAGCGGTTCAAGAAAAACCAGACCTTATTTTTTTAGATATAATAATGCCTGAAATGGATGGTTTTACAGTTTGTGAAGACCTTAAAAAAGATAACCAGACAAAAAATATCCCTGTTGTGTTGTTTACTGCTAAATCTGGCACGATAGATGTAGAAAAAGGATTTAAAATAGGCGCTGCAGATTGTATAATTAAACCACCGAAATGGATGAATTATTGATACGAATCAAAAAACTTCTCAACATAAAAACCGAAAAGCACACCTTGTTTTAACCTGCCATAGGAAAATAAGGAGAAAATATGGTAATACTTAAGGGGATAGCGGGTGCCTGTAAGGATAAACAGTATGAACTTGGAAATAAAAAAATGACTCTTGGCAGAGGCAGAGAAAATTCTGTTATTCTGGAGGACTATGTTGTTTCAAGAAATCATGCAAAATTAGAGCAGTTGGAAGGGAAGGTAGTCATTACTGATACGGGGTCAAGAAACGGAACTTTTGTTAATGATGAAAGGGTAAAGGAAAGGGTCTTAAAAAACAACGACAGGATTAAAATAGGCGAATCGGTCTTTTTGATTAATATAACTGAAGAGGAAGAAAAAGAGGAGGAAACAATTTCAAGTTTTACTGTGGTTAAACCGATAGAGCTGTTTAAGGAAGATGTATCTATCACAGAGTCAGGAATAAAAGAAATAAAAAATGTTTTCAGGATGATAGAAGAAAAATCATATACACAGGAAGAATTTTCTCATGCCTATAAAAATCTGTTTGTGGTATGGCAGGTTGCAAAGGCACTTGGAAAGTCAATTAAAACAGAGATGTTTCTTGAGATGATTATAGACCTTGTCTTTGAAGTTCTTGATGTTAAAAGGGGTTCCATTTCGCTTATTGACGAGACCACAGGTGACTTAGTGCCCAAAGTGATAAAGGTTTCTGATAGTTTGGAAGGTTCCGGTTTTGTTAAGTCAATAAGTAAAACAATTACCCGGAAGGTTATTGATGAAAAGGTTGCTGTCATTACAACCGATGCCACACAGGACGCCCGTTTCAGGCAGGGAGAGAGTATTATTTTGCAGAATATTCGTTCAGCTATGTGTGTTCCTTTATGGTCAGGCAAAAAAATAACAGGTATAATTTATGTTGATAATTACGAAAAACCCGATATTTTTAATGAAAGTGATTTAAATATGCTTTCTGCACTTTCTAACCAGGCGGCGGTTGCTATTGAAAATCTGAAGTTAAATGAAAAAATAAACGAAGAGGAAATATACAGAAGACATCTTCAGAGATACATCTCACCAAGGTTAGTTGAAGAAATAATTGGTGGCAAGAAAATTCCAACCCTTGGAGGGACAAAAACCAAAGCTACTGTCCTGTTTACTGATATTAGGAATTTTACTACATTATCAGAAGGACTTGACACGGATGATATTCTGGCATTACTGAACAAACATTTTTCTGCGATGACTGATATTCTTTTTAAGTATGATGGGACCCTTGATAAATATATCGGGGACGGGCTGATGGCGGTATTCGGTGTGCCATTTTGCAAGGAAGACGATGCTTTAAGGGCGGTTAAATGTGCTATTGAAATGCAGAATACGATAATAAGGACAAACGAAATTGCCAGGGAAAGGGGGGAAATAATTATCGGTGTTGGTATAGGAATAAATACGGGCGAGGTTACGGCGGGAAATATGGGGAGTCCTGAGCGTATGGAATATACGGTTATAGGCGATACCGTAAACACATCATCAAGAATTGTTTCCCGTGCTGCTTCCGGACAGATTTTGATAAATGAAACAACATACAGGGAAGTAAAGGACTTAATTGATGCGGATTTGGTTGGAAACATAGAAGTGAAAGGGAAAAGAAAACCGTTGTCATTATATTTGGTTAAAGGGATAAAATGATATTCAAAAAATTTGACAGGACAGAAAACAAGAGCGGGATTGATATTACAAATTAGCAAAATGATACTTTTAGACACCACAAGAGAAAACATTACAGAAATGTCTTGCAAATCATACTATGGTATTGACAACTATCTGATTTCCTGTTTAACTGGTATTGTGACTATAACGCCATATACAGTTGAAATTAGGGGCAAGTAAGATTGGGCAGTACTATTTGAGAAATTTCTCAAAATCCACCGATGTTATGTTGTATTATAATGTTTAGCGGATTTTTTTTCTTGACTTTGTTAAAAATTTTTAGTAAAATTTTCTCAAATTGGGTAGGTGGCGGAGTGGCTAATCGCACCAGACTGTAAATCTGGCGGTTTTTACTCGGTAAATAACTTATTTTGGTATTATTTTGGTATTACAAACTAAAATCTAATTTATTTACGGCATCCTTAAGATGCCTTTTTGTTAGGTGGGCATAAATCATCGTGGTCGTGATGCTGGAGTGCCCTAGGAGTTCTTTTATTGTCAGCAAGTCGACCTGAGAAACGGCTATAAATTTATATTTTACCGATAATAAAATGCTCTTGACACAACCGTATAAAAATGATACACTTATGACAAATGCCAAAAGGCATACAAAAAATAAATTTTATATTCGGG
>JBFLWK010000075.1 GCA_040757695.1 Elusimicrobiota bacterium | reverse complement strand
CCCAGCATCAGTTAGTTCGTTGCCTTATTAACTGTGGGATTTGGTGTTGGACTGGTCGCTACCCTTTATCCAGTTCGGACTTCCACCGACAAGAATTCAAGGAACTTTCTTGGCACACTCATTTTTTCACCTCCCATTTGATTACTTTTATATCTTCGTCTAAGTTTTCTATATCATAAAGCAATTCATAAATCTCACCTAATTCAGTTACAATAGATTTGCGAGAATATTCTGAATTTCTTTTCTTCTCAATAAGTTTTGTAAGTTTATGGTCTATTCTAAAAGTTTTAGATACATTGGGACATTTCTCTCTGTATAAATATTCGTAATTTCTGCGTGGTATTTTTAATGGTTTAGAAAATCTTAGTCCAGACCAGATTACATTGTTAAATTCGCCGTAAATCGTATTACAATTACCACTTTTATCGTACATAACTGTGCCACCGTCAAGTAATAAAAATATGTTTTGGGAATCATCAACTTCTATGTCTATTCCCAATCCACCGCCCATGCCGTTAAGAGAAAGATGTGGAATTATTTCTAATTTGTCAGTCCCTTTTAGTTTATATTTCTTACCATTAATTATTGTTTCTTTCACTTTTTTTAATTTTATACTTTCCACATGCTGTCCTGTTGTAGTATATTTTTCAACTTTTGTATTAGCAGAATCAAGTATGTAAATAATGTTATTTTTTACCGTTATAGCATGTGGAACTACTGGTATTCTGTCACCACCATATTTAAAAATTCCGAACTCCCCCGGCCCTGTTCCCCACTTTGCCTCAATAATCACCTTCGGCACATATTCAACATTCTGTGTTATGGTTGTGGAAGTTTTTATTTCCTCTGCCCAGCCTAAATAGGATACCATCAATAAAACTGCTAACCCCAAAAAATTCTTTCTCATCTCACACCTCCCGAAATCTTTTTTTGAATATCCTTAAATGTTAGATATTCTTCTTTTCCGTCAGCAGATTGTATTTTGATTTTGTCCAATTTGTTATCTGCAGTCATCAAAAATTTCCATTTTTCTTTTTTTCCATCTTTGTAAAATACATCAACCTGTCTCGGTTTGTCTGATATTATTCCATCTTCTGGGAAATTGGTATTTACATTTGTGGTAAGTTCATCTTGTTGATTTTCAGAAAAACTTGAGCCTTCTATCGGTTTTGATAGTTGTAAGGATTGTGTTGCTGGTGTGCTTGGATTTACTGCATAATCTATCAAACTTTTGATAAGTGTTTTTTCTTCTTGTGATAGTGAGCCCTGTGCATAACTGAAATCGCTATAAAGTGTGGTTGCTATGACTCTCCCTTCTACCTGTCTACCTTCTACCTCTCTACCTTTTACTGTGTATTCTATAAGGCACGGCATGTTGTTCTTTGTACGCCGCAATAATACTTTCGTATCCGTTGACCACTGGGTAAAGTACCCGTCTACGTTTACGTCTAAATTAACACGAGTTTGTCCGTTAAACACAGGACTTACTTCGTTGATATACACACTCGCTGACTGGCAACTCTGGTCCTCATTCCATCCATAACCAGTAATCGGTAATCGGTAATCGGTAATCGGTAATGCCCCAAATTCATACCCATGTTGCTGAGTGAAACATACTATTGTTCCACCATTATTTACATAATCTGCTAAATTTCTTTTGAAACTTTCTACATCACCAAGCCCATACAAACCACCAGAAGGAATTATCAGCACTTTTATTCTCGGCAATATCTCATTTAAATTTGAAACATAGTCAACCAGTTCAAATCGCTCACTAATATCAGCTAAAAGCCGTATACTCGGAACCAATAACCCGCCTGTCATTATCCCTATTGGGTCTACTTCAGAATTTACTTGAATTTGTGTTGTAGTAGAACCCACTAACTCATTAACAACACCTTCAAATTCATCAGGCTTATCACACGCAGGAGCAGGCTTTGTCTCTCTGGTTTTGGATAAACCTACATTAAAACTCCAGGTCTTGCTATTTTCATTACCTGCTTTATCCCTGCCATAGACCATTACTGAATAACTCTGTTTCCCATGAAGAAATGCAGCACCTTGAATTACTCCATTTTTATATTTCATCTCTTCGGTCGGATTATCAAAAGAAACACCGCCCGACGGACCACCACATCCTGACCAAGTTATGCTGGTTGGTTGCGAGCCAGGACCACTACCAGTTACACTTCCTTCATCAACTCCACTCAAATTATCGCTTACACCTGCCCCAAAAGATATTCTTGTAGGTATCTTTGCAGTAGATTCTGTTGGACAGCATCCTGTTGTTATAAATTCAAACTCGGATGATGTCCCTACTACAGTGTTGGGAGTCGGAAATGGCTCTATCTCGGGTGGTGTGGTGTCTATCTTTACAACTACTATTATCACTTCACTCTCATTACCTGCTTTGTCTTTTGCTTTTATCCTTATTGTATGAACACCATCAGTTAAATTAGAAAATACTTTTGATAACTCGGTTGTCTCAAACCATTCACCACCATCAATTGAAACAAGATAACTGTCAGCACCTGTAAAACAATCCACCCAACTCACTGTTACTGTGTTGGTATTTATCCAGCCATCTGCTTCTTTTATAGGTTGCGGTGTAACTGTTGGTTCTTTAGGTGTCCCTGTTTCATCATTCACTCTCTGTGGTGGTGTGGTGTCTATGGTAAATGATATTTGTTTTGTGGTGGAACTGCCAACTGTATCATATGCTGTCACTTTCGCTGTCCAGGTTCCATCAACAAGTGGAAATTCTTTTGACCAGTTCGCAAGCGTACCTGTAAGCACAACCGCCGCCATTAAATCCTGTGAATTCGTCAAAAATATCTCTACTTTATCCAACGCTTTATCGTCTGCTGCAGTACCACTTATTGTTACTAATGCCTGATTAAGTATCGCACCATTCGTTGGTGCTGTTATCTCAACCGTCGCTGGTTCAGTATCTATGTGATATATTATGGTTTGATTCCAATCCAATGGAAGACTAAAGTAAAAATCAATTGTCCCATAATTCCGATCTATTGAATGGGCAGCCAATCTCACATTCGCACCACTATCGGCAATCACTATAGAACTATGCCTTCCCTCAAATATTATTACATCACCAATTGTTATATTACTTGGAACTTTGCTTTGATCGTAATATGGTGGAGCATAGGAAGTGCGGTTAATCACAGTTACTTCTGATATTTTTGATAAGAAATATTCTAAGCCACCAACTCTGTAATAAGTCCCGCCTTTACCACCATCACCTTGCATTCCAATCCCACCTGCTTTCAAACATTGAGAGACAAAATTTGCACAATCTGCACCCCATTCACTTAAAATAGTATTATCTCCATCATTACTCGCTGTTCCAAGTTCTTCTTTACCCTCTATCCAATAGTACCAAGTGTAAGTAGGAGTGTTTACTTTGTCACAATATTCATCCTGTCCTTCCACCAAATTACCATTTTCATCAAATTTATGTGTGTCTGTCTGCCACCAAGAATTTGCGTAACTAACAGCGGATGAGCGATTATAACCTGCCCAGCATTTAGTATAGGTTAATACTACCAGTATCAGTATTGGAACTTTTGATTTAAATCTCATAATTATTTATTTTCTCCCATATATTTAAATAAATCGTCTAGAAATTTTTGACCTCGTTCTTTTGCCCATTTTATTTTTATCGACCCAACTTCTTTTTTAGCCCTAGATATTATAGATGATACATAAGTGTCTTCTTTAACTATCCTCTTAACTAATTTTCGTGTTTCTGTATCATCATAACTAATAAGTTTTTTTAAAGATTTGGTAACTGCTCCTGATTTATAAGCTTCAACATTGCCAATTTTTAATTTGATTTTTTCTATTTCTGCTTCCTGCCTTTTTATTTCCATCCCCTCTTCAAATTCTACTATACCATCTTTTTCAACTCTATCCTTAATCATTGCTAATGATTTTAAGGCTGAATTTAATTCTACCTCAAATTGCGAGCGAAATTCTTCATCCAATTTCTTTTCTATATCTGGTTGAGCAATAATATTTACATACAATGGATATACATCTTCTTTGCAATCCATCTCAAACAATCTATCAGCAGCCTCAAGACGCACTTCTATGAATTTATGATTCAATACTTTTTTTAATATTAAAATAGTTTTCTCTTTTGTTTTTTTATCAACTCTATTTTCAATAGCTCTTAATGTCCAAATCGCCTGTATAATACTTGCTATATTTGTACTTTTCTCAATTATTTCAAAACAGAATTCAGAAACTCTTGGATCATCACCTACACGACCTAAATAGAATAATATCTCACTAAGATAATAAGGGTTATTCATCTCTTTTCTTCCTGTCTCAATGCATTGCGGTAAATGTTTTCTAATGTTTTGTGATTCTGTTTCTCCATATACTTTACTATCAGTTAGCCATATTGCCATCCATATCAAAGTTAAGATACTAAATTTACTCATGTCTTTACCCTCCAATTGTGATTTTTTCGTTTTTCTCCAAAAGTTATTATATCAAAAAGAACTAAAAACTTCTACCAAAAATTTTCCTATTCTCTGCTTACTTTTTTTATCGTTTCTGTCGTTTGAAACACTTTGTAAAAATATACTGTATTTTCTTGTATGTTTTCATCGCTGAAATTATCTTCTGTGCCTTCATAAACTATTTCGCCGTCGGTGGGAGCCTTCGGCGGGTTTCCTGCCTTACGAACCAGCCTCACACTGCTTGCCACTGTGTTTTCAGATTTTCTCCAGCTTAACTTGAGTTGATTATGTTTTCTATTTTCATCCACACCACCAGTGTTCTGCACCCTTATAAATCCCGTCTCACCTGCATAATACACTCCGTCCCGCTGTCCCTCTGTCCCTGTTTTATTCAAGCCAACAATTTCCAAATCTGCGGGCGGCACTGTAAAAGAACGAGATCGGGAAATTAGGAAATTAGGAAATTGGGTGTAATTTCCTTGTTCATCAGGCAGGATTGCTTTGATATTTACACTGTAGGTCCCAGACGGTAATGTCTCTGGAATTGGTATTGTATAAAAAAATGTTGTGCCACTGCGCGGCGAAACCGTGGCAATCTCTTCCCTCATAAAACTTAACGATGGTATCTCTGTTATAATTTTTAAATCTTTTAATTCCCATTTCCCTATCGCACTAATCTCTATCGCACTATTTATTTTATCCCTTATACGGTAAAATGTTTTATCAAACTCCGCAGTTACTGTTACGCTGCACGGCAGGATATTTACTGACTTTACTGTTTTTCCATCATAACTTGCTGTTGCTTGAAGTTTGTAATCCCCAAATTTTAGCGACGGAATTTGTAGAACAAATGTTCTATAAACCGATTGTCCAACATCCGCATTAAACGGCTGGGTTGTATTAAACAGGCATGTCTGTTCGGGAGATATCAGTTCTATACAGAGCGTCCCTTCGGCAGGGTCTATCCCCTTTATATGTTTAATTGTGTATGTAATGCTGTTCATATCTGTGTAAATCTGTGGTTCTTCAGTTAATATCAGTGTTATCTGCGATTCTGGTATCTCAAAATATGCTACTGATTGGGCTAACCTTGTTCCATCTTTTTCTAATTCAAAAAAGATAGTGTAAATGCCTTTTGATGGTGTTGCAGATAATTGATATGTTTCCGTCTGTGTAATTAGCCCAATTGGACTAATTGAAACCGCTTTTGTTGTCTGTTGTAGCAGCACATTCTCAGGTGATATTACTTTTACAGTTACTATCCCTGTTATCTCTGTTGCCTGCGTATTTTTTAACTCATATCTCATATCTACTATCTCATTTCTCGTGTATTCCTTTTTCTCAGTTCTTATTTCTGCGGTTACTTTTGTCGGCTCTACCCATCCACCTATATCCGACTGTGCTATTAAAGTTGTCATTGCGAGACCGCTTGCAGTCGTGGCAATCTCATAACATCGTCCATACACTCGCCAGCCGTGTGCTATTGTTGAGGCAACCACTTCATATGGAACAGCTACTGAACTATTTCCAACTACTGTCAGCGTATCCACAACCACATAATCGCTATCCGTCGGATAATACAACCACTCGCTCTTACTACCTGCAAGTCCCCAGCCCAACGCCATCTTCACCACCACTGTCTTTTGCTCTGCTGTCTCGTTAAAAACATTCGCATACACCACACTTCTCTGCCCCTGCACAAGTGTCTGCTCAGGCGTGTTCAGTGTGAAATTAACTCCTGTATATGGTATTGCTCGTAGTTGTTGTGTCGCAGGTGTTGATGGGTCTATTGCATAATCTATCAAACTTTTGACAAGTGTTTTTTCTTCTTGTGATAGTGAGCCCTGTGCATAACTGAAATCGGAATATAATGTAGTGACTATGACCCTGCCTTTTCTTGCTTCTTGCGTCTGGCTTCTTATTTCATATTCTATCATGCACGGCATATTATTCTTTGTCCGTCTTAATAGCACCTTCGCATCAGCAGGCCAGTTTGTGAAATATCCGTCAACATTTACATCTAGCGTAGTATTTGTTTGTCCATTGAATATAGGACTTACTTCGTTGATATACACACTCGCCGACTGACAACTCTGGTCCTCATTCCAGCCATATCCTGTCACTTGTTGCTTGTCGCTTGTCGCTGGCAGTGCAGAAAACTCATACCCATGTTGTTGAGTAAAACATACTATCGTGCCACCGTTATTTACATAATCTGCTAAATTTCTTTTGAAACTTTCTACATCACCAAGTCCATACAAACCACCCGATGGAATAATTAATACTTTAATCCTCGGCAATATTTCTGATAGATTAAAATTATAATCAACCAGTTCAAATCGCTCACCAATATCAGCTAAAAGTAAAATGTTTTCTGCCAATAAACCACTTGCCGTTATTCCAATTGGGTCACCATATAAACATATCTGAGTAGTACTTGACCCCAATAATGCTTCACAACTTACGCCCTCAAAATCATCTGGTTTATCACAATCAGGATTTGGTTTGCTTTGTTCGTATTTTTTTAACCCTACATTAAAACTCCATGTTTTACTACTTGGATTCTCTGCCTTATCTTTGGCAGACACAGTTACTGTATAACTCTGTTCCCCGTGCAGATATGCACCTCCCCCTATATAGCCATCCATATTTCGCATTCTTTCAGTTGGATTAGAAAATGAAAAACTGCGCGAACCACCTTTACAAGTCACGCTTGTTATTGTTGTTGGCTGTGACTCCGGACCTCTACCAGTTACACTTCCTTCATCAACACCGCTCAATTTGTCGGTAACTGTTGCACCAAAAGATATCCATTTAGGGATTTTTGATATAGAGTAACTCCAGCAACATTGTTTCCCTACCATTCTAAATATATACTCATATGAACTCCCTGCTAAACTACCAGGTTCAGGAAAGGGATTTATCTCGGGAGGTGTTTTGTCTATTGTAAAATTTACAGTTTTTTGTTCTGATCTGTGTCCTACCCAATCAACTGCTTGCTCTGTGACTGTATGTTTACCTTCACCAAATGTTTTGCTGGCTGTTTTTATACCTGATATTGTTCCAACAATTTCAGGTGCTGAATCCATTGTATCAGATGCATTAACCGTTACTGTTACATCGTGATTGTATATTTTCCCATCTTCTACTCCTGAAATTTCTATCTCAGGTGGTGTGGTATCTATGGTGAACGATATTTGTGATGGTTCTGATTCATTACCGGCAACATCTATTGCCTTTGCAGTTATTGTCCAGTTCCCGTCGGACAATTCAAATGTATGTTGCCAGTTTATATTAGCACCTGCTGTTATTGAACAAAATGCTGCTTGAGAAACTCCATCTACTGCAGAAAGATGTATCTTCTCTACTTTGGTATTATCCGATGCTGTGCCGCTGATAGATACAAGTTTGGTATTGAGTATTGCTCCGTCAGACGGTGAAACAATTTTTACCGTCGGTGGTATAATGTCCCTGTAATAATAAGATAATTGATTGCCACCAATCAAATATTCATCAGGACAATCATAAGGTTCATGTAATACTACAGGCAATTGACCCCACTTTGATATAAAATGAGTATCTGAGTATTTTATTGCTGAATGGTCATCACCATCATAGGTAACACGTACATCATTAGGTACACCCGAAGGAATACCTATTGCTGTAGCAATTTTACTATAACTTCCATCCTGCCAATATTTTTGTTGTTCGGGAGAATTAATCCAAATTTTATTGCTTGTTGACTGACTATACCAAGCATAAGAATGGCAGTTATATTTATTATTAGCATCACTTATGATAGTTGCATTTGGATAACGTATAGCAACATAATTACGCCAATATTCTATCTCTGAAGAATCAAAATCTTTGTCTGTAAAAATTATTGCATTAACTGTGGTTCCATTAGGCGTATAGACCGTTGTGAAAATATGGGGTCTTTCTTCTGCTAAAGTAATAACTACATTACTTAAAATAGTTCCTATAATTATAAGTATACTACATACTTTTTTAAGATTTAACATTTATTTTTTTACCTTCTACTTCTTATTTTTAAGAAACTTTTCAACTTCTGGAATAATTTCATCTGTATCGCTAGCCCAAACAGCCCCATCAAGAAAATCCCTTAAATACTTCTTATCCTGTATCTTTAATTTGAATGGTTTATATTCTTCATTTTCCAAAATTCGTCCCATAAGTAAAAGTGTCTCATGACTCTTAACTCTATGTTTAGAAACATATCCGTACGTATTCGGATGTTTTTGTCTTTCATGATATTTCCAAATGCACTCTCTTAATAACTTAACTTTTTCCTCTTCAGACAATTTAGAAAGGATAATGTTTTGACTGATTACTATTTCAAAACAACGAAAATAGAAAACACCAAATTCACCAAATTCTTTTTGAATTGATTGACGGTCCAATTTGCGAATTTGTCGATACTTTGCTAATAGTTTAGTGCTCGCATCTTCTCTTCTTAATAATTCCTGAAGCCCATTAAAGGTTAAAACTATGCTTTCAAATCCTTTTTGTATATTATTAGATAGAAACATATCCGGGAGAAAAGGATACCTCAAACATGTTTCAATTAATCCTTCTGTTGACATTTTCTTAAGAATATCTTCTGGTATTTGGCACGCTTTTACTATATTTTTATGTGTACCAAGTGCCTTCCATTCTTTTGTCCCTGGTTTTATCGGAAAATCATATATATCTATTGGTTTATTAGTTTTGTTGCCAGATTTTGAATTATCACTTGTCACCGTCCCCGTGCTTTCTGCTCTGATTATGCTTATTACTAATGCCAGTGCCACGATTATTAGAATTACTTTTCTCATAGATTTTTCACCTCGCTAATTTTATTTCTGCTATGCAAGTATTATATAAAATCCTCATTAATAATCAAGTAAAATATTTTGCTTTTATTTAACAGTAATATTGGTAATGTACACTTTTTTATCAGTAGTTATGCTTGGAAAAATTGCGTAATAATAATTTACATCATCTTGCATTTCTGTATCTGTGTAATTATCTTCTATACCTTCGTAGACAGTTTGGCCGTCGGCAGCATCTTTTGGTGGACTACCTGTTTTGCGAACCATCCTACTAGTTGCCACTGTGCCTTCAGGTTTTCTCCAGCTTAAACCGATGCGATTGCTTCTTGTACTATTCCCATCCACACCGCCGGTGTTTTGAACACGAATAAATCCCGTCTCACCTGCTGTGTATGTATCCTTATTTATACCGATAATTTCAAGGTCTGCTGGTGGCACTGTGAAAGATAGCGACATAGCGACATAGCGACTTAGCGACTCATTGTAATTCCCTTGTTCATCAGGCAGTATTGCTTTGATATTTACACTGTAGGTTCCGGATGGTAATGTCTCTGGAATTGGTATTGTATATGTGTATGTTGTAGTTGCAGGGCTCGTCCCTGCTATATCATTGCACGGTAAAACCGTGGCAATCTCTTCCCTCATAAAACTTAATGTTGGTATCTCTGTTATTGTCTTTAAGTTCTTTAGTTGCCATCTACCTTCTACCGTCTCACTTATACCGATTTTTAATTCCTCCCTTATCCTGTAGAATGTCCTGTCAAAATCAAGTGTCATATCTATACTACACGGTAGGATATTTACCAACTTAGCCGTTTTGCCTTCATAACTCACTGTTGCTACAAGTTTGTAATTCCCGAATTTTAATTCTCTAAATGGTATTGTATACATAATATCTGTTGATTGATTGATATCAATTGTGAAATTTTTTGTTGATACATAAACTGTGCTATTTGTTGGGTCAATCAGTTCAACACACAATGTCCCTTCTGCAGGGTCTATCCCTTTTTTGTGGGTTATGGTATAGACGAGATTATTTGTATTTGTATAAAATGCGGGCTCTGATGTAAGCGATACCACTATCTCTGTTTCTGGTATCTCAAAATATGCTACTGATTGGGCTAACCTTGTTCCATCTTTTTCTAATTCAAAAAAGATAGTATAAATGCCTTTTGATGGTGTTGCAGATACCAGATACTCCACAGCACCTGCAAACGTTCCATTTGCAGAAAGTGTTATCTCTTTTGTTGTTTTTTGCAATGACATACTCCCCGCAGCAAGCTGCGGGGTATCTTAAAAGTCAAGTTTTAACTGGCGTCTGTCTTCTTCTGCTCTTTGATATTGGATGTATTTCTGTATAGTTTGTGCAGTTACTTTGTCGCCG
>JBFLWK010000074.1 GCA_040757695.1 Elusimicrobiota bacterium | reverse complement strand
AAAAAGTTCAACAAGCCCGTGCAGGTACGGTATTTTGAGCGGTCAACGCCAAACGCATTATGGCAGATGGACATAATGACTTTTATGTTGAAGGGGCAGTATCGGATATATTTGATAGGTATAATAGATGACAATTCCAGATATATCGTCAATCATGGGTTGTTCCGTCGGCAGACAGAGGACAATGTGCTGGATGTTCTGCGTGGTGCGATAGAGAAAAATGGCACACCTTCGGAAGTGCTGACTGACAACGGTCGGCAATTTTACAGTTGGCGAGGCAGAAGCAGATTCACAAAGTTCTGCATAAAGGTTGGCATTCAGCATATTCGCAGTCGTCCGTATCATCCGCAGACACTTGGCAAGATAGAGAGTTTCTGAAAAATTCCAACGGAAACGGAACTTAATTCACCAGAGGTAAAAACAGATGACAGAGCAAAATCAGAACCAGCAGCAGAAACAGGAACCACAATCGTCACCGAGCAACCAACCGAAGTCAGAGGACAGGTTTCATCGTCAGATAAGCGGTCAGGAGAAGATGGAATTGGTGCTGAAAGTTCTGAAAAAGGAACTGACAGTTCAAGAGGTATGCCACCAGATGAACATCACCAAAGAAGGATTTTACAAGTGGTTTCGGACTGGTCTCAAATCAATGAAAAATTTCTACGAGTTCCTTTTCCCGAATGTCTGCTGGAGTTGGGATGCGATGGATATCCGCGTCGGAATTGACTGGCTGAAGTTGCAGGTATTACGGGACGAATCTTCTCGGTATATTCTTAACTGGCTTCTCACTGCTGAGACGACGGTAGAACAGGTCAAACGGCTGCTCACAGAAAGCATGGAAAAATACTGCACGACTCCTCTGGTTCTGAAACGGGATAACGAACTGCCACTCAACAGCGATGGGTTCGGGCAATTTTTAAAAAACCGAGAATGATTTTCTCAGGTAAAACAAGTGCGGAAATGTTTAAAAATTGCATAGGTATGCGGTAGTTGAAACACTAAAAAAGGGGTGGTAGTCAACAAATTAAACCTCCCTTTTGTCCAATAAGCTCGTGGGTAGCACAGGGATTTCAGAAGAAGTGGAAGAATAAAGCGAAAGAGATTTATAAAGCGAAGAAACAACTCTTACAATATGTGAGACGCAACAATGAGCAATTAAAGAAGTTACTTGAGCGGGTTAGTGAATTCAGCGACGATGAGATTGCAAAAATAAAAGAAAAACTATCAGTTGCTGAGATGATATACCGACAGCAGTTAGAGATGCTGAAGAAAAAAATCAACAGCATAGAAAATAGAATTGTAAGTTTTCACAAGCCGTATATAAGACCACAAGTTAGAGGAAAAAGTGGCAAAGAGGTGGAGTTTGGACCCAAGGCAAGTGTAAGCTTTGTAGATGGTTATTTATTTTTAGACAAGTTCTCCACAGATGCGTATAACGAAGGCGCAGTATTGAAAGAGAGTTTGAAATTGCACGAGGACCGATTTGGCAAAAAGCCAGAGACGGTAATCACTGATAAAATATACGGAAGCAAGACCAACCGCGAAATGCTTGGTGAAGAAAAAAATCAAAGCGGCGTTTATGCCGTTAGGACGGAAAGGTTTACTGACGAAGAAAATAGAAAAATGGGTGAAGTGGAAACAGCGAAGCCGGAGTAAGATTGAAGGGTTCATCGGTGTTTCAAAAGTTCACCGTGGGTTAGAGCGGTTGCTGTTCAAAAACGAAGAGTTAAATATTCGTCTGGGCTTGATAGCGATGAATTTATCCACAGCGGTGGCAAGAATATAGAAAAATCAGACAAGGTTATTAACAAGGCGACAGAAAAACGGTAGAAGCCATTGGTCGCCGTTCCAAGATATTAACAGAAAAATAATTTTTCAGCAGACACTATTTACTAATTTTCTTTTCATAACAATCTATAAAGAGGTAATGTGATTCTATTTATATTATTTGCAGTATCTGCTGGAGGCGGGACTTGAACCCGCACGCTGTTAAGCATACGCCCCTCAAACGTATGTGTCTGCCAATTCCACCACCCCAGCATAAAAGTCAATTAAAAATTAAAAATGTAAAATGAAAAATGTTCTTCACGCCTCAATTTTTAACTTTTAATTTTGCATTTTTAATTGCAGTATCTATGGTTGCGTTGGGACTGATGGTGTTGCAGGAGCGTTTTCTGGCGGTGCAGGTTGCTGTTGTTGTGTCTGGGCTGGTGCAGGTGGAATTCTTTCAGCCAGCGACCTGCTTCTTTTTTTAGACGCAATTACTGTTAAAAACAATGCTGTTATCATAAAAACAGCAGCCATTGTTGCTGTAATTTTTTTGATAACCACTGGCGTTGTTGGTCCACCAAAACCTGTTTCACCGCCACCACCAAAAAGGCCTGAAATACCAGCACCTCTACCTGCCTGTAAAAGCACTATCAGGATTAACCCAACACTTACTATAATATGAATAGTCAAAATGAATCCGTACATATAATTAAATTCAATTAAAAATTAAAAATGCAAAATTAAAAATTAGAAAAACACAGCACAACTTTTCATTTTTAATTGCCAATTTTTAATTGCCTCTCCTATGCGCCGTATTTCAGTAATTTACCGGCATTTGCAAGTGCTAACGGCATAATATCTTTTGAATTCAATTTACCGAGCCCGCCGTAAATGCAATCGGTTTCCGTGAACCTTTCAACCCTGTCAAACCGGCATTTCTTTGAATAAATCAGAACTGGCACCGGATGCCATGAGTGTCCTGAATGCACTGCGGGCGTTGAATGGTCGCCAGTTATTATTATAACATTAGGATTAAGATTTGTCAATACCGGTATTGATTTATCAACCTGTTCAATCACGCTTACTTTTCTTGTAAAATCACCATCTTCACCTGATGAATCCGTTTGTTTTATATGAATGTAAAAGAAATCGTATTTAGAAAAATTTTCTTTCAGAGTTTCAAACTCCGATTCTATTGTATCGCCTATTTTGAGCACCTCCATTCCACAAAGCCGCGCTAAACCTTTATACATTGGATAAATTGCAATGCAGGCAGGTGTTAGTTTATAGACATCCTGAAATTTTGGCAAATCAACCATTTTAGAAAACCCGCGTAAAAGAACCATATTTGCTGGTTTTTCATTTGTAAGCATTTGCTTACATTTTAGAATAAACTTATTGACGATTTCTGCTGATGGTTCGGCTGATTTATCAGTTGCGGTAACTTCAAGTGGTTTAAGCCCTTCTTTTTGCGGATCCGAGTCCAGCAGTTTATCAGCCAGATTTTTTCCTCTGAAAATTACAGAAAACCTGTGTTCTTTTACAGGCCGAACAAATGTTCGGCACCGAACACTTGTTCGGGTAGTAGTAATTTCTAATCCATCAAGTTTTTTACAGAGTTCTGTATTTTTTTCTGTTGATATCCGTCCTGCTCTTCTATCTGTGATAATCCCGTTTTCATCAACGGTACAGTAATTCCCGCGCGCTGCTAAATCATCTGGTGTGAATTCGAAATCAATTCCAAGCGTATCCAGAAGCCCACGCCCGATTTCATATTTCAGCGGGTCGTAGCCAAAAAGAGAAAGATGCGCCGGCCCGCTACCAGGCGTAATACCTGCTGAAATCGGGTCTGACAATCCGCATACCGATTTTTTTGCGAGAGCATCCATATTAGGATGGTTTGCTACTTCAAGTTCTGTTTTGCCTGTTTCATTTTGAAGTCCACCAAGCCCATCCATAACCAAAAGCACTATTTTACTTGCTGTCTTAACTGCCAACTTTTTTACAAATTCCTGGTCTATCATTTCTAATCCCTTTCGGTATTTAATTTTTTCTTTATCTCTGTTACGAAATATTAAGTTTTTTGATCTCATCGTTCTTTGTCATAGTGAGATTCCCTCTCGTAAAACATTATGAACAAATATTGTTTTATAATCTGCAGTTATCCATTCTTCTTCTATCGGAATTGCAGAAATTACTAAATCATTTTCAAGACAGATTGGTGCTGATATTTTAGTAATTTTATCAATTTCATTATAACACAATCCCATTTTTTTTAATACAACCAAAATATCAATATCTGAATCCGGCTCGGCATCTCCACGTGCTTTTGAGCCATACAATAAAATTTGACTTAAATTATCGCTATACAGTTTTTTAAGTCCTTCCACAAGCTTAATAACTGCTAATTTTTCTTTTTCTGTTAAGTTTTTTAACTTATCCATGACGACAAACCTAATTACCTTTACCAGTGGTAACCTAAAGCAGGTGAAAAGCAAATCAGACTTGGATAACGACATCCCGGTGTAGATTCTCCAATAAAAAATTTTACATCTGCACTGAAATGGACTTTTCGTTGTGCAAAAAATTCAACCCCGGCATTGAATACAGGTAATAAACTCTTCTCTCTTTTGTACCACTGATAATATTGATAATATCGTAGTTCATAAGCCTTAGTATAATTGTAATATACCCCTAAACCAAAATAAGGGGATAACTCTGTATCATAAAACAAATGATATTTAACTATAAGCGGGCATCTATATGTAACATGTTCATAGAGATAATCCCATAACACAGTCCTACTACTGGAAGGATAGCCAGTCAAGTTTAATTGGAAGCCCAACCCAGAAGGTGCTACAAAATCATAATATATTCCACCACCCCAACTGTCTCTCATTGATGGTCTAATCCGATCTTCTCGCATTGGAACTATAAGTCCATACCCACCGGTTAAACCGATACCACCGGTTTTATATTTCCTGCCTGTATCTATTACAGTATTACCAACTTCTACAGGAACATTTTTGTCATAAATTCTTACAATTTTGCCAGTTGATTCTTTTTGGTCTACATTTGTAATTTTCATTTTTCCAACTTTTACCTTTTCAGCATAAACATTATATATCTGTCGCTTTTCTATTTTGTCATTAGAACCTTTATTTATTTGCACTCTCTTACCGTCTATATTTGTGATTTGTATATCACCTGTTTTTCGTTCCACAATTCTTTCTGGTTTCTCAGTTTTGCCTTCTATAAGGTAATGTGTTAAATCCTGCGCGGTTGACATAAGTTCTTCCGGTAGTTTACATTTAGCAGATTTTGAGTTCTCTATCTTGCCTGTTGCAACATCCACAATATTTGCAGTTATGTAATAGATACCTTCAAGTTTTGAGAGCGAGCCAACTACCATTTTCTGAACATTCAAGATTCTACCAATCTGGACCGCGCATTCCGATTCAGTACATCCTGTCTGCTGAAATGCAACCTCAGCCAGTATTTTATTCATATTCGCTTTTTCAACAACATTGTATTTCCCAATACTAACCAGTTCTGTTCTTATGAAATCAGCGACGATTGAAGCATCTGCAGCAGATACATTCTTACCAACAAAATCTGCAACCGCATAATTTTCTTTAGCAGAAACTTGTTTTGCTATTATAAAAAATAAAACAAAAATTATAAAAATTTTTTTCATTTTTCATCTCTGGCGTTCAAGTTGTTTTAGTCGGAATTGTGCTTTTTGGACTACAATTCTATTGTATGGATAATCTTTGATTATTTTCAGATATGCGATACGAGCCTGGCGGAATTCACCCTGGGATTCGTGTGCTCTACCGATAATAAATAACGCATGTGATGCTATAAATGGCTTATTTTGATTCCGGTGAAAAACATCTTTTGCTATATCAATCGCATTTCTATACTGATTTTCTGTTAAAGAACGATAACTCTGCCTCAGTTCCTGTGGTATTAGTAGTGTTGGTTCTTCGGCAATTTTTTCACTCGGACCAATTCTGATTACTTCCGGTTGTGATGGCTGTGTAGGTTCTTCTGGTTTGCTTATTGGTATTTTTTCAGGTGCAGTTGGTTCTTCTGTTTCAGCCGCAGGTATATCTTCCCAGGTTTTGTTTACTGTTTTAGATGCTGCTACTAATATATCGCCTGTTTCTACTTTTATCAATCGGGTATTGATATTAACTTTTTCTTCTTTTCTCAACCCTTCTTCTGCTTCCCCTTCTTCTATTAAAACACCTGTTACGATTGCTTCTACACCGAGAATTTTGCCTATTTCTTTTGTAGTTTCCTGGTCAATAATACCTGATTTCCCAAGTTTCATTTCATCCATAATTTTGTTAAGCAATGTTCGTTCCACGACTTGCAATTTGCCCTGTTCTACAATTTTTGTTGTTAAATACTCTGCCACTATTGTAGAACCCGGCGAAGTTCTCCCGTCGTAATACTGGAATGGCAGGATAGCGACTTTTTTATTTGTTAAATTTTTTGCACCTTTAGATATTTTTTTAGCCAGATAATCATATGTGTCTGCAGAACAAAAAGATACACAAACAAACAAGAAATATAAGACCAAAACTATTCTTCGCATTTTATTACCTCCCGTTTCACTTAATTGAAATTATTTTTATTGTTTCTGTCACGTTTTTCTCAATTATTTCTCTGAATCTAATTTTTCAAAAATCTCTTTTATTTTAGGTTTTATATCTGCGATATCTTTTTTTACAACTTTCCAAAGTATCTCAATATCAACACCTGAATAATTATGAATCAATTTATCACGCATCCCCGCCATACCTTTCCAATTCACATTGTCATATTTTTGTTTAATTGATATGGGAATGTTCTTTGTGGCTTCGCCAATAATTTCAAGTTTTCTTACAACAGTATTAACAGTTTTATCGTCTTTCAAAAAATTTTCATAATCCATTTCTAAATAATTTTTCTTGTTTTTCATATATAAATTGTTTCTTCCAATATACTATCTCGCAATTCAGGTCTCAATGCTTTTTTTCTGACAAGATCAACTTTTTTCTTTAAAACTTTTTGTAGATAATCTTCCAAATCAATAAATTCAAAAATTCCAGGAACTTTATTAAACTCAACAAGGATGTCCACATCGCTTCTTTTTTTCGCTTTACTGCGAACGATAGATCCAAAAATACCAATTTCTTTAACATCGAATTTAGTTTTCAAAACTGGTTTATTTTTTTTAAGAATTTGTTTTGCTTCATTTAATGTTTTCATTAAAATAATTTCTGCTAATACAAACCTAATTTTCGCCTTGCAGGCCAGTCGCGCTTATCTATTTCTCTTTCAACGCAGCAATTCCTGGAAGTTCTTTACCTTCTAAAAATTCCAATGAGGCGCCGCCGCCAGTAGAGATATGCGACATCTTGTCAGCGAATCCTGCTTTTTTGACTGCGGCTGCGCTATCACCACCGCCTATGATAGAAATTGCACCATTATTGGTTGCTTCTGCAATCGTTTCAATAATCGCATTAGTGCCAAGTGCAAACTTATCTATTTCAAACACACCCATAGGCCCGTTCAAGATAATTGTTCTTGCTGCTTTGATTATACAGCAGAATCGTGCGACAGTCATTGAGCCTATATCCACACCAATCCAGCCGTCTTTTATTTCAACCCCGCGTGTTTCTTCTATATTAGCATCTTTACCACCTTCTTCAAGTTTATCAGCAATGATATGGTCAACTGGCAGAAGCAATCTAATTTTAGACGATTTCTGAATCAATTGTCTTGCTAAATCCAGTTTATCATCTTCAACCAACGAGTTGCCAACGGGAATATTTTCAGCTTTCAGAAAAGTATACGCCATCGCACCACCAATGATGATTGCATCAACTTTTGGGATAAGATTTTCTATCACACCGATTTTATCTGAAACCTTTGCGCCGCCTAAAACCGCTACAAACGGCCGTTCAGGATTTTGCAGCACTTCATTGAGGTATCTTATTTCTTTTTCAAGCAGAAAACCGGCTGCCGACGGTAAAAACTTGTTCACACCTGTGGTTGATGCATGTGCTCTGTGAACTGTTCCGAATGCATCCTGCACGAAGAACTCTGCCAGTTCTGAAAGTTGTTTTGCAAAACTTTCGTCATTTTTTTCTTCTTCTGGATGAAAACGCAGATTCTCAAGCAGCAGTATTTCTTTCGGCTTTAGTTCTGCGGCAACTTTTTTTACTTCTTCACCAATACAATCTGGCGCAAATTTTACTTCCTGCGATAAAAGTTCTGATAACTTTTTGGCAACCGGTTTTAATGAGAACTCCAACGCAACCTTGCCTTTAGGTCTACCAAGATGCGAGCACAGGATAAGTTTGCAGTTTTCATTAAGAAGATATTTCAATGTTGGCAGCGATTCTATTATCCTTGTATCGTCGGTAATATTTTGTGATTTATCCAACGGCACATTATAATCCACCCGCACTAAAACTTTTTTCCCAGTCAAATCCACATCCCGAATTGTAAGTTTAGACATCAGTCCCCCTCATAAAAAATTTGTTAAGATAATACTTTACTGCCAGAACAATCTTTTCTGCATTTTCTATATCATTTTTTGTTTTTTCTTCATCAATTACCATTTCGTAACTATAATCTCCATTCTCTCTATCTTCTCTATTTTTTTCAAAAAGTATTTTCGCATCTTCTAATGCTCGGTTGGATTTTTCAATCATCGCAGTTATCTGATTTTTCAATATTTTTTTATCTGTCATAAAACGATTCCTTCTTTAAATGCATTCATTATAAAAGGTTCGTATTTTTTTCTTTCTAACTCACTTTCTGCAAATACGAAATCAGAAATTACCATTCCGTAATCAATTAACATTTTTATTGTTAACTCTTTTAACTGTTTTTTTATTTCTTGTTTAACTTCATTGAAAACAAAAATGATATCATAATCTGACTCGTCTGTGTATTCATTTCTTGCTCTGGAACCGAATAGAATAATTTTACTGGGTTGAGAATCTAACTTATTTTTTATTTCTTCTAAAAAAATTTGAAGATTTTTATCCTGAAACATCATATTCCTTTTTCAATTATGAAATCAATCAAGTCAACCACTCTACAGGAATAACCCCACTCGTTATCATACCATGCTAAAACTTTTACAAAATTATCCTGAATAACTTTCGTGATTTTTGAATCTACGAGTGATGAAAGTGGACAGTGATTGAAATCAATTGATACAAGTGGTTCATCAATATAGCCAAGGATTCCCTTCATTTTCTCTTCGGATGCCTTTTTAAATTCTGCATTTATCTCCTCAGCAGTCGCTTTCTTATTCAGCAATACGGTTAAATCCACAACGGACACATTAGGTGCAGGCACGCGGATTGCGAAGCCATCAAGTTTGCCTTTCAATTCTGGGATTACCAAGCCGATTGCTTTTGCCGCACCGGTTGATGTAGGAATCATAGAGATAGCGGCAGCACGTGCACGCCTCATATCCGAGTGTGCCATATCCTGTAGCCGCTGGTCATTCGTATATGCGTGTATTGTTGTCATCAAGCCCTTTTCAATCTCCCAGTTATCATTGAGCACTTTTGCAACAGGCGCCAGACAATTTGTTGTGCAGGACGCATTTGAGATAACATTATGATTTTTGGGGTCATATTTATCTTCATTGACGCCGAGCACAATTGTGATATCTTCGCCTTCTGCAGGTGCTGAGATAATCACTTTTTTGGCACCACCTTTTGTGATATGGTTTTCGGCGCCTTTTACCTCTTTACCTTTTTTGTTGATACCATCTTTTTTTACAGTAAAAAGCCCGGTTGACTCTACAACAATCTCAACACCAAGTTCTTTCCACGGCAGTTCTGACGGGTCTTTCTTTTTCAGCACTTTAATTTTTTTGTTATTAACCGAGATTTCGTCGTCCGCGGTAACTTTTATTTCACCCGGGAACTGACCGTGAACAGAGTCATATTTCAGCAGATGCGCATTTGATTTTGCATCAAACAAATCATTCACAGCAACCAGTTCAACCGAGAATGAATTCTCGGCTACATTATGGTGTGAATTTGCTTCGTTATCAGCAGATTGAAATCCGCTACTACGCAAATTCGTTTTATTATACCTTTCTAAAATCGCTCTTGCTACCAATCGCCCAATCCTACCAAAACCGTTAATACCTACACGCATAAAAATACCTCCTATTAACTACAAATTACAAATTCCAAGCACCATGTAGTCGGTGATTTTCATAAAACCCTCGTGTCATTTTATTAGCCCAATTTTTCCTGTTGCCTTTATATCGGGTAAACCGTTTTTCTTTGCCCTTATCGTATAAATATACACACCACTTGCGATATCAGAAATGTCCCAAGTGTATTCGTATTCATATTTTCCATCATTGTTTCTGTCCTGTGGCGGTTCTGTGATCTCTGTTGAATGTATAAATTCACCAGCGATGTTGTAAATTCGTATTTCTACTTTATCAGCAACTCCGATTTCTATATGTATTATCGGTGATTTTCCGTTTTTCGCGGGGTTAGGATATGCGTATATTTCGCCTTTTACAAAATCAGAAACTAGGAAATTGGGAAATTGGGAAATTGGGGAAGAGGCAAGAAGTTTTGTTTTTGATGGTAGTCCAAATTTCTGAACTCTATTATTGTTTGAGTCAACTACATACAAACTGCATTCTGTATCAATAGTAATTCCGGCGGGTTTGTTGAAATTATTTGAGAACCGCATTGTAGGATTCAGATAATTGTCAAGCGTTATAATTCTGTCATTGTTCGTATCGGATACAAAAATATAGCCAAGTAAATTTACCCACACACCGTCGGGCTTATTTAACCCAGCAGTTGTAGATGTTATTTGAGTAATATATGCTCCAGTTGAATTGTACATTAAAATCCTGTCGTTGTTCCTGTCTGAAATATAAATTTTACCCTGTGTGTCAACCACCATTACTCCCTGTGGTTTGTTAAGTCTATCGTCCTGTATCGTCGTATCTATCGTCATTAAAAGATTGCCTGATGTATCGTATTTTTGTATCCTGTTGTTGTTCCTGTCTGCTATAAAAAGATTGTCTTCTTTATCAATGACATACTCCCCGCAGCAAGCTGCGGGGTATCTTAAAAGTCAAGTTTTAACTGGCGTCTGTCTTCTTCTGCTCTTTGATATTGGATGTATTTCTGTATAGTTTGTGCAGTTACTTTGTCGCCG
>JBFLWK010000073.1 GCA_040757695.1 Elusimicrobiota bacterium | reverse complement strand
AGACCGACTTATCCATGTTCATCTCTCGGATAATAAAGGCGGCTACAATGACCTGCATATCCCGTTAGGCACTGGAAATGTTAACTGGGAGGATGCTGTTGGACTTCTTAAAAGAATTGGCTATAACAATACAATCACACTTGAGGTTTTTTCACGAGACCGCGACTATTTGCTTCTAACAAAACAGAAAGTTCAGAAACTGTGGAATTCCAGTTGACAATCAATAAAAATCTTATTATATCCGACTTCAGTCGGTAAAAGAAAGACTCCGACAGGATTTACAGGATAAAAGAATTAAAAATCCTGTTAATCCAGTCAAAAAATAAGCCCACTAAAGTGGGGATTAAGTTTGGAGGCGTGGCCGAGTGGTTGATGGCGCTGGTCTTGAAAACCAGTATAGCCGCAAGGTTATCGAGGGTTCGAATCCTTCCGCCTCCGATTTTTTACAGTATATGAAATTATAAATTATAGCCACAAATGAGCACAAATTTACACGAAAAGATTTTAACAAAAAATTTAAATTCGTGTTAATTCGAGTTAATTCGTGGTTACGCAGTTTTCTTATGAACAGCTTGGCTGCTATTTTTGGTGCTGGTGGTATTTTGGAAAAAAATTATAAAAATTATGAAAACCGAACTCAACAATTTCAAATGGCTGAAGCAGTTGAGCAAGCGATTTGCCAAAATAGACACCTGATAGTTGAAGCTGGAACCGGTGTCGGAAAAACACTCGCCTATCTGATACCGTCCGTATTCTGGACGACAAAAAATAAGAAGCGAGTAATTATCTCTACATATACAAAAATACTGCAGGAACAAATTACTGAAAAGGACCTGCCTTTTTTACAAAAAATACTGCCGGTTGAATTCAATTTTGCGTTATGTGTAGGTTCTGAAAATTATCTGTGTATTCGTCGTCTAAAACGATACTATCAGTTAGAACTCTTTGACAAACAAACCACCGCAGAAAAAATTTTGGCGTGGGCTAAAAAAACGGAAACAGGACTCAAACTTGAATTAAATTTTGCGGTTGCTGACGAACTATGGCAATCAATCTGTCGTGAGAGTGATTTATGTCTCGGCAAAAAATGTGCTCACAAAAATCAGTGTTTTTACTCAAAGTCAAAAATAAAACAGTATAAATCAGAAATTCTTGTTGCGAATCATCATCTATTTTTTACAAATATCGCATCAGGCGAACGAGTGCTGCCCAGATATGATGCGGCTGTCTTTGATGAAGCACAGAATATAGAGGAAGTCGCAGCCGACCATCTCGGCTTGGATGTCTCTAATACAGCAATCAATTATCTGTTAAGCCGGTTGTACAACCCACAGAAAAATACTGGCATCCACCGCTTAATAAATTTTTCTAAGAAAGATACAGAACATTTTATAGATGCTGTGGTTGCATTCCGGGAGTTATCCGTCTCTTTTTTTTCAGAGATTCTAACTAAATTTGGAAATGAACCAACGATAAAACGGATTTATGAACCTAATATAGTTAACAATATACTTGAACCTGCAATACTTAATCTTACAAAAATCCTGAAACAAGCCCGACTCAAAACTGATGATGATGAAACCCAAATTGAACTTAAACGTTATGCTTCAAGATTACTATCAATAAACAGCGCATTAAATACCATCATTCAGCAGGAATATGACAATTATGTCTACTGGGTTGACATCTTACAAAAACGACGAGGACTCAAAATTGTTCTTTATGCCGCACCGATAGATGTAGCGCCTGTTCTGAAAGAAGTTGTCTTTGAAAAAATAAGCATTGTAATTTTGACTTCCGCAACACTTTCCGTGAATAACAAATTTGATTTTATGAAAGCGCAACTCGGACTGATTCCTGAAAAAATTGATGAACTTCTGCTTGATTCACCATTTGATTATAAAAATAATGTTATCCTGTATATCCCTGAAAACATACCAGACCCGAAATATGACGACGAAAAATTTAATAAAAAATGTTCAGAAGAAATTGAGCAAATTTTGGAGATAACACAAGGCAGAGCATTCTGTCTTTTTACATCATATCAGATGCTGGAAAATGTGTATCAATATCTTTCAGAATTAAACAGATACGAAGTTTTTAAACAGGGCAAGATGCCAAGATGGCAAATGCTTGACAAATTCAAAAAAAGAAATAATGCTGTGCTTTTAGGCGTGGATACTTTCTGGCAGGGTGTGGATGTGCCAGGTCGGGCATTAGAATGCGTGATAATTACAAGGTTACCTTTCGCTGTCCCCGATGAACCATTAACAGAAGCGAAAATAGAGTTTTTGGAAAAACAAGGAAAAGAGCCATTTATACATTATCAACTTCCACAGGCAGTAATTATGTTCAGGCAGGGTTTCGGACGGCTAATCAGACATAAAAATGATATAGGCGTTGTGGCGGTATTAGACCCGCGAATACGAACCCGTGGATACGGGCAGAAATTTTTGAACTCATTACCTGATTGCCAGAAAGTAACAACAATCCAAGATTTGAAAACCTCATATACGAAATTGACATTAACTAAAAATTTTGTATAATCATTTTAGAACTGGAGGGGTCGCCTAGCGGCCTAGGGCGGCGGTTTGCTAAACCGCTATACTGTAGAAATGCGGTATCGTGGGTTCAAATCCCACCCCCTCCGAGTTGTCAGTTTCGTCCTGTTAGAACTCACCAGCTATTTTGCAAAACGATTTTTTTGATAATTCTTGTTGTATCGGAATTTTCCGCCGAAGGCGGACCTGCCTCAGGCACGGCAAGCTGACAGGATTTACAGGATAAAACGACAGCCACAGAATCACACAGAAAGACACAGAATTTAGATTTGAAAATATTTCAGTGAAATTCTGTGAAATTCTGTGGCAAAAAATAAAATCCAGTCAAAAACGGGTTTCAGGACAAAGCTCTGACTATCTTGACAAATATTAATAAAATTTGTATACTTTGTAATTATGGCTGACATAAGTGAAAGACGAAAGTATATGAGATTTATTGTAATTGAAGGCATTTCTGAACCTGTAGAAGTCCATTTCCCACCACCTTTCTATCAGGAGCCAGTCGTAGGAAAAATAATCAATATTTCAGCAAGTGGAATGGGTTTAAGTGTTAGCGAGCCAATACCGAAATTTTTTATTTTTTCGCTTTATATACGGCTTCGAGGTGTTGAACCATTTGAAGTAAAAGGAAAGGTTATTCGGCTTGATAGAGGTAGCGGGAATGAATACATAGCAGGAATCACATTCGCAGAGATTGACGATGCTACTTTTGATATGCTGAACCTTATTGCAGATGACTATAATAAATGTCTTAAAAAGCGGCAATCAGATGATACGAATTTCTGTTTTGACGAATGTATGTTTGCTACTCTTTGTTCTCAAAAGGATAAATCAGCAACTATCCATATTATCCCTGATACTGTTTCCAAAATAGAAGTTCAGGACATTAAACAAGAAACAGTTCGTGAACAAAAAGAGGAACCAGAACTCTATGTTACAACTCCAGTATCGTCTGTTTCAGCACCAATCCCAACACCGGTTGCGATTCCACCAGTTCCATCACCAGCAGTGGCTGTTGAACCTGCAAAACCACAAATCAAAATACCAGGAAAGAAAAAAATTCTGTCTGTTTACTATATATTTTTAGGGGTTGTATTTATTGTCATTGTTGGGCTTTTTTCAAAAGATAAAATAACAAAATTTTTCATCGCTACTGCAGAAAAAAAACTTTTAATTCCTGAATATAAATCTGCTGTAAAAAATTATAAAATTGTTCTAAAATACGAGCCTAAAAACATAGAGGTTAGAGCAAAACTTGCCAGTACATATAATAAAATGAAAATGTATGCGAATACAGAACGGGAATACAAAAAAATACAGGAAATTAAACCAGACAATTTTGATACATATTTAGAACTCGGTAAGTTGTACATAAAATTAAACAGGATTTCTGATGCAATAACAAATCTCAAAAAAGCAAAATTTTTGATGCCCCAAAATCAAGAAGCAAAAGCGTATTTAGGCGTTTGTTACGAGAAAAACAAAAAATATGATGATGCTATGTTTGAGTTTGCTAATATCTCGCACGATTCCATACTACCATCGGATGTTTTTCTGTCGGTTGCAACTGTGTTTGGGCTTACAGGAAAATACAAAGATGCAGTTATCTTCTTAAACAAATCTGGACTACAAAAAACTGCAGTTGAGTATTTCGAGACAGGGATTGTAAAAAACGAGACGGAGACAGATGTAGCGATTCTGAATTTTTTGAAAGCACTTGCGAAAAAAAACGATTTTGCAGAAAGTTATGAATGGCTCGGGCTTCTTTACCGACGAAAAGCGTTGTATGATGTCGCAATTGAATGCTATCGTGAAGCACTGAATATCAAGCCCGATTCTGCACAGGTTCTGTTTAACATAGCCCAACTGCACGCACTCAAAGATGATAATTCAAATGCACTTGCTGCACTTAATAGTGCAGTCTTACTGGATAAAACCTATATTGAATTTGCCAGAGAATCATTAGAGTTTAACGAACTAAAAAACCTACCCGAATTCAGACAGATTTTAAGAAAAAGATAAAAAACAAAATTTAAAATTTGTAAATTTACAAATTAATGAATTAATTAATTCGTTAACGACACTGACGACAAAAAGGGAGTTTTTTGTAAAGTCAAAAGATATAAAAGGAATCGGCTGTAAAGAGGCAAGCCATTTTTGAGAAATATAGTCCGTCGGTGAATTGATAGAGATAGTTGCTCATTTAGCTAAATGAGCAACTGAGGAAAAACGAGGATGAAACCGATTTTACAGGTAGCGTTAGATTTTGTTGATTTAAAAAGAGCACTCAAACTTGCCGAGGAGACAGTTGCAGGTGGTTGTGATTGGCTTGAGGCAGGAACTCCACTAATAAAAAGCGAAGGGCTTAACTGTATTCGTGAATTAAGAAAAAAATTCCCAAATATAAAAATTGTTGCAGATATGAAAACTGCGGATGTCGGCAGAATAGAAGTTGAAATCGCTGCAAAATCAGGTGCTAATGTTGTTTGCGTTTTAGGTTCTAGTGACGATGAAACAATTAAAGAGTCGGTTGCTGCTGGAAAAAACTATGGTGCCGAAATTATGGTAGATTTGCTTGGTGTTTCTGATGTAATAACGCGGGCAAAAGAAATAGAAAAACTCGGTGCTGATTATCTTGGTGTTCATATTCCAATTGATGAGCAGATGCGAGGGCAAATTTCGTTTGATATTGTAAAAAAAGTTTCGTTTGCTGTGAAGATTCCTGTTGCTGTTGCTGGCGGTATTAATTCCGAAAATGCAGCAAACGCTGTAAAAGCAGGTGCAAAAATTATAATTGTCGGCGGTGCGATTACAAAATCAAAAAATGCAAAGTTAGAAACACAAAAAATAAGAAAAGCGATTACCCAAAAGATAAAAATCAAAACGGAATTATATCAGCGGGTATCTGAAGAAAATATAAGAAGAATTCTAACAATGGTTTCAACTGCGAATATCTCAGATGCACTTCACAGAGGTCTTCCATTAAGCGACATTTTTCCTGTAACACCATCACTAAAAATGGTTGGTTCTGCAATAACAGTCAGGACATATCCGGGTGACTGGGCAAAACCAGTTGAAGCGATTGATATTGCAAAAGAAGGTGATGTGATTGTGATTGATGCGGGTGGTGTACCGCCTGCGGTATGGGGCGAACTTGCAACAAATTCTGCTATAAACAAAAAAGTTGCTGGTGTTGTTATTTTCGGTGGGATACGAGATATCTCGGATATTAGAAAACTAAAATTTCCAGCATTTGCAAATATAATCACACCCCAAGCGGGCGAGCCAAAGGGCTTTGGTGAGATAAATGTGCCTATAGTAATTTCAGGCGTAAAAATTCAGCCAGGTGATTGGGTTGTCGGTGATGATGATGGCGTAATTGTTATTCCTAAAGATGTAGCGGTTGAGTTCACAAACCGTGCGATGGATGTTCTGGAACGAGAAAACCGTCTCCGTAAAGAAATAAAAGACGGCTCTTCATTATCAAAAGTTGCCGAACTTCTCAAATGGGAAAAAAAATAACATATCAAGAAAACTGCGTAACCACGGATTAACACAGATTAACACGGATGTCTGAATGAAAAGAAGCATCTCGGTTTTGAGATTCTTCCCCCGATAAATCGGGGTCAGAATATTTTCTGTGTTTATCTGTGTCCATCTGTGGTTAATTCTATAATTTCCTTTCAAGTTAACGACCAGTACACACGACCCCAGAAATCAGTGGCAGTTTCTGCATCATATTTATCCCAGTTGATTCCAGTGAAGTGAACCGGGTTATACCATCCAAAAGATTTATTATTATAGTACTTGGCAATCAGATTGAACATCTTTTTTGTTTTTTCTTTGTGCCACTCACCCCCCTTCTCCCCCTTGGCAAGATGGTTAGCAATTGTCTGTAAATTGCCAGGTATTAACAATGCAGGGTTAGGATTCTCAAAAAACTTTTTTATCTCAGGTTGATTTATATCTATCGTTCCTGATAAGTTATCCATTTTTTCCCATTTTTTATGAATTTTTCTTAACTCACTTTTCCTATATGAATTAAATGCGTTTAACCAGCCAGAAGATGCTTCAGGAGTTTCTACTTTTTGGGGTTTTATTTTCTTATAGAAATCTATCGCTTTATTCACATCCCACATTGTCGCCAAAATATCTGAGTACGACATACCTTTTATTTTTATAATATCAATCGCAGGACCAAGTTCGTTATAGCCATTCATTAATGATTTCTGATGGGTTGAACAGAGCGCTCTGATACACCGCATATAAATCGGATGTGCATACTGAGTCAAATCCGACGAGATACCTGAATATGGGAACCGTTTATTTAACTGTGGGCTATCTGAAATAGTTACCGGGATTTTGGTTGGATTTCTTTTTTTATTTTTTTGTATCAGCAGATGCGTAAAATACTCCAGAATTTTGCCAGCGGTATTGTATGCTCGCCCGAGATTAGCAGATACCGGGCTTACTCTTTTTCTATCGTCTGGAATAATTTTTGCATATTTTTCAGCAAGTGATGGTAGAACTGTTCCTTCCTGTGCCAGTTTGTAAAAAGTATCGGAATCTGTTCTGATTTTTGACCATATATGAACTCCCGATATTGTCACATCTACCAGATATTTTATATTGAACGATTCAAGAATCTGTTCAACAATTTCTAATGCTGGCGTCATCCAATCAAACACTTTTTTCTGGTTTGTTCTGTCAAATATAAATGCTGGTTTCTCTTTGTTAAAGTACTCAATATCCCAGATTATATAAAGGTAATTGTCGGCTCTGCATCTTACAGGAAAAAACAAATCCAAACAGTCATTCATCAGTTCTTCTATTCGTTCAATTTCTACTTCTTTAACTGGGAATGTCCAGCCACGGTCAAGCAAAATCTGGCCTGTACCAACACAATAATTGTAATTCCGGGCTTGTCTCAAAATCAATTCTTTGATTCTGTTATTACTGTAATACCTTTTGATAAACTCAATATTTTTCTGTTCCATAATAATTCAGACAATAGACCATTGACTGTTGACTATTGACCGCCTTTCACCTCCACCATGCAAGATTATAACCACACCAGTGTTGTACACAGTATCCTTTTTCTTGATATGAGATACAGTTCAAATCGGTCAATTTGTCTAATCCCAAATAAATCGGTGCACCATAGAGTTGAACAAAAAAGTTGGCTCTGGTTTCTGCGTTGTATCTATTGGGTGAAAAATCAGACAACCCCTTGAACCGACTGTATAAAAATCCAGCAATATGCTTGTAACCCCATCCTTTTTTTCTTAACACCGCAACTAATGTTCTGATATTTGTTGGCTTTTTTAGATGCGGTTCTGGAAACAAAAGGCAGTACCTGACGCACGGCGGTAATTCGTTAAGATTAACAGCATAATATGTTCTGTACCAGTTTTCTTCGCGTTCGTGATGAACAGCATCAAATTTTTTATGAAACTCGTACAATTTTGATGACTTATATTTTACTAAAACATTCAACCAGCCTGAAGAGCCATCAGGTATAATGCAATTTGATTTCGTATCAGCCGCATACTGTGCAGCAAGTTGAAAATGGCGGCGCATTTCTATCAGTTGGTTCACTGTTAAGTCAGAAGTTGGGAATGTTATCTGAACCGGAACCTGCTGGCTTACATGCTCACCAATCTCCTGTCGTTTTACTTTATGTTTCTGATGTGTAGAAAATGGTGCTCTGATATCACGCATATGTATCGGGTCAGAATAGATTGTTAAATCCAGCGAAATACCTTCAGGCGGATGCATAGCAATATCACAGAACTGAATAGGCAAAATATTCTTATTATTTTTGCGTGAAAGCCCAACTCTTGATACAATCTCAAGTGTTACAAACTGCAGCAGTCGGAATGCGCCAGAATAACCAAGCCCTTTGTATGGCGGAATAGTTGGAAAATTATGTCGGCTCTGTCTGTATCGGTACTGCTGTTCAAGTGTGTATTCAAGTTTGCCGATTTTTTCTATCTGCCAGTGCTCACATTGAAACGGCCAGATTGTGTGATAGTGATAGCCCTGACCTGTTATGACTTCTAAAAACGGGATACCAAACTCGGTATAGACACTTTGGACTATTTCTCTGATAGGCTGAATTTTATTTGTAAAAATACTGTTCGCATTCAGATAAATTTCGCCCGGATATTTTGAGTTATAGTATTCTATATCAAGTGTGAGCATTGTTCCGAAACTACCAAGCATAGACCTGAAAATATCCAGCCCGCGGTCTAACATTACATTCAGATGCGAAGGTGGCGCCGAATAATAACCGTTCGGGTTTCCCTGCCATGTTTCTGCTTCACCATAGCCAACAATATATTCAGCACCTCTGATAAATTCAGATATCCGATTCCGAACCGCGCTATCTTTGTAATACTCAACCTGGTTCAGCATAATATAGTTTCTGAAATTTTTCTATCTCTTTTTTTACATTATCTTTTGTAACAACAGCAGAGATTGCACAAAACCCGTCAGCGGTTGATTCAACTACATTTTTTGCATTTGAAAGGTCAATACCACCAATCGCAATTACCGGAATTGAAACAACATTTTTTATTTTTTTTATAAGCTCAATTCCGACCGGTTTCCCAGCATCCTGTTTTGTAGATGTTGAAAAAATCGGCGAAACAGCGAGATAGTCCGCACCAAGTTTGTCTGCATTTTTTGCCTCTTTAAGCGTATGCACAGTCAGCCCGATAATTTTTTTGTTACCTAAAATTCTTCTTGCAACTAAATACGGCATATCATCTTGACCGAGATGCACACCATCTGCATCAACCGCAACTGCAATATCTACACGGTCGTTTATCAAAAAAAACGTTTTGCCAAGACATATCTTTTTTAATATAAGTGCTTCCTTGTAGAGTTCTTTTGTAGAACCGAACTTGTTGCGGTACTGGACAATTTTTACACCCGCAGAAACTGCATTTTTTACATCAGATATATTTCCGGATTTGCTTAATTTTGAATCGGTAATAAAATAATATCCACCAATCATAAACTTTTTATCTTTTGCATTTTTGTGATTGTTTTTTTGTCTAACTGGAATACAGCATCATAAACTGCTTCTTTGAATGTTCCAGGCCCTTTTGATACCTTGGCAGCAAGTTCTGCCGCAATCTCAAAACAGCAAAGTCCACCGGCAGAAGCGACTACCAGATTCTTTTCAACTGCTGCAAATGTGCCAATAACCGATGTTGCCATACAGCCTGTACCGACAACATGCGACATAATCTCACAGCCGTTTTTTACCAAGAATGTTTGTTTACCGTCGGTAACTATGTCTTCTCTGCCAGTTATTACGACGGTGCAGTTTCTTTTTTCTGCAAGACCTTGGGCAATTTCAATAAGATTTTTTTCAACTTCAACCGCATCAACACCTTTTGTCTGAACATTCTCACCAGCAATTCTCGCAATTTCTGATGAATTACCCTTGATTATATTTATTTTCACTTCATCTAATAATTCAAACGATTTTTTATCACGCAGTTTTGTCGCACCTGCACCACAAACATCCAGAATAACCGGAATACCTTTTTCGTTTGCACTTTTTGCCGCAATCTTCATTGACTCAATAAAGTCAACTGTCAGCGTGCCAATATTGAGAACTAATGAAGACGCTATTTTTGACATCTCGGCAACTTCTTCGTTTGCATGCGCCATTACAGGTGATGCACCAAACACTTTTACAATGTTTGCACAATCGTAAATAGTAACCCAGTTTGTAAGATGATGAACAACCGGTTTTTGAATTCTGACTTTTTCTAGAAGCCTGTAAATATCAAGTTCCATTTTTTATCCTCCAAAATAAAATGATTACAGCGATTTTTAGAATACTGAACTCGTCACTGTAATCTGGGTTTTAATATCCTGAAATTCTTCTTAAAAACCACCAGCCAACTGCAAATAATACAACAAACAGTATTACAAAAAAGCCCTCTCTTTTTTCTTTATCAACTTCCATAACAAAGATATTTGGGCAGGGGAGGATTCGAACCTCCGTAGGGCACAGCCCGCCAGATTTACAGTCTGGTGCGATTAGCCACTCCGCCACCTGCCCAATTCCGTCTGGCCTTGCTTTTTTTCCTGTTTTATCGTCAATAAAACTCATATTTTGGCATTTGGTATCAAATGGTATCTAATAGTGTCTAAAAGTATCATTTTGCTAATTTGTAATACCAATTTAATACCAAGATTTTTATCATGAATCAGGCATTAAAAGAACCTCAAAAAACATTTGTACAAAAAACGCTTATCTTGAAGTAAATATCTATATATGCTATTGGGATATGGTTTTCGCATATGTCTTAATTGTGTCATTTCGCATTATCAAATTTTTTTATACTAATTTACTGTAGTTTGGCAAATTTTTGCTAATAAATGTTGAAACATATTGTTCATTGACAAAAATGGAATAACCCTGTAAAACAGGGATGCACAAGAAACCTGAACAATTCCTATGAATAGTTAAGTC
>JBFLWK010000072.1 GCA_040757695.1 Elusimicrobiota bacterium | reverse complement strand
CGATATTTTTCTTTCCCATATCCGTTGTTTCCTTAAATATTATTTTACATTTTTACAGCAAAAAGTCAAACAAAAAACTACCTCCACAAATCCTCTGAAATATATCGTCTCAAACCGAATACAAATTTTTGCCTCACTTCCGTTATTAACAGATACTTCAAGTCAAAAGCAAAAAGCAAATTGAAAATCTGCGAATGCTTGGCTTTGTATTTTGCTTCTGCGACTAACATATAAAAAAAGTTATACAGCTTTTTCATCGTGCCTCACTCCCATCGGCTCACCTACCCAGCCCCAGAACTCATTCCTCGCTAACCATACCTTATTTTTGTCAATCACCTGAAGCGAATTTATGAAATCAATAAGTTCCTGCTTATCGTTGGACATCTTGATTATTTTGTTATGTTTCCATATAGCGTATTTTTTAATAAGTGTTCTCATATTGATACAAGGACATATCACCCGAAATTACGACCCCCGATAGAGACATTCGGGGGCTACATCTTAATTGTGCCAGAGGGAACTAAATTACATTATTTATTGTTGTTTTTCAAGTTCTTGAAAATTTTTCAAAAAATTTGACCTTGTACTGTTAATAACTTCTTTATCTTCCACTTCCTTACGGAAGTGGAACCTTTTCTTTACCATAAATGGATACTTTATTTTACCATTTACATTAATCACCGCACTTGCTTCTTTGATGTTCAAACTCTGCTGTATTAAATCGCTTACATCTTGCTCTTTTTTCTGTGCAAGATATTTTATGTAGTTCATCTGCCTTTCCGTTGCGGAAGGTATTGTGCCGTGAGGCTTAAAAAACCGCCTTTTGTAAAGAGGTTTGAGTGCTTCCGTCATAGTCCCGCCCTCCGAATAGCGTCAACATCGTTTTGAGTTAATTTCAGCCCGCCTGTTAAAAGCGGGTTATTAAGTCCCGCCTCTATCTCTCGGCACCGTTCTTTATAGTGTTCGTCGGTTTCCTGATTATATGGTATGTCGGCAACAGGTATAAAATGGATTTCTTTATATCCGTGAGCCAGTCGGGTTTTTGCGATTTTATTAAAATAAGTCAATGCCGAATTTAAATCCGTGCCAAAAAACTTATCCTGCGTGATAAAGGTTTTATCCTTTCTACCATACCCACAAAACACATAAAAAATTCCTGTATCAGTTCTTTTCAGATGGACATTGTAAAACTTATTTTTGTTTTCCGATGGCTCTACGCACTCAAAAAATCTGCTTATCATTTTGCCCCCTCACCTATACAAAGATTTTTCTTTTGATTTTGCGACAATTCAGTATTTTTCATTTTGTCTTTGCCTTTCAGTTTGTGATATGAGTTGTATGCGTTGATAAAAATATCACATTGCCTACAATTACAAATATCGCCTGAAACTTTTTCGCAGATATTACAAGGACTGTTCATTGTTCCGCCTTAATTCCGCAGAGTATTTTTCCAGTGCGGATTTATACACACAAAAGGCAACCCTGATAACAACTTCCTCTATTTTCAATTTTAAGTCCCGCTCGGTTCTAACTGGACTTTTTCTTATCCTGTCAAGTTCGTCTACTGGTGAATCTAATTTTACTAAATCAAAAAAATAAACTATCGTCTATATCAGTGTCTGGTTGCTCGTAGCCACAGACGGGGCATATTCCAAGTTGCTGACTTAATGTTCCTACACCAGTTAAACTTACTTCATTTCCACAACTTTTACATTCTAACATTTTTGCCTCCCGTCAATACAAGGTTTCCCGGGTGCTTTTTGCGACACATCTTCTTGTCTGTCTATTTTTTCACCTTTTACTATGGAATAGCATTCTTCACAATACCCATCTTTTTGTGCTATTGCGAAACAGCATTTACATTTCATTTTTCGCTCCTCACTTTATTTTAACTCTTGCCCCTTTCAATTCGTTGCTATTCAAATTCCTCAATAAGATTTCTCCGCCCTGCTTCATTGCTTTATTATCACTACTGCACCTTAAAGCGTGAACTTTGATGTATGATTTCTCTTGCGGTAATTTTGTAAAATCATACCAGCCGTTTCCTAACCTTTTAATCGTGTAAATCATTTTTTATTCCTCCGGGGTTTAAGTCAAGCAATTCGTAAGCAAGTTTGGGTTCGTTATTTTTTATTGCGTCAATGACTTGGCTTACAATTTCCTGCGGTGCTGTCATTATTTCGTAAAGTCCGATTCCGTTTTTATCACCGCCCCACTTTGATTTTTCCATCGCCCTTCCCTCCTGATAGTGCAAGGATTTTAGATAGTAGATTGCGACTAATACTCGTGTGGGAATAAAATCGTTGTATTGCTCCTGTCCGCTTCCGTGATAATCCAGATTTTTTTTATTCCGTTATACGCTGACAAAACTCTTTCTCCTGATATTAAGGCGTCATCATTCGCCTTTTTGTCCTGCGGGTCAAGTTCGCCCCAGTCCCCGCTGAAATGTCTGCGGAGTGATTTACAAACCTGTGCTGAAAAATCAATACTCTCTGCGATTAAATCGTTAACACCTCGTGTAAAAAATAATCGTCCACTCTCAAATTTTCTTTCGTTCACAGTTCCTCTTTATGCTTTTATTTTACGGGCGGAAGTTTGACCACGCAACTACCACACAAAAGTTTCGTTTTGTGCATTGCGTAGGGACGCTCTCGCATCCCCGATATTACCGCCCGCACATATACAAGGATTGCTCGTCTGAAATTGCGACATTAAAAAAAGCGTTTTTGAGCCCCAAGCGAACCAGCGACATCGCATTATAGAAACCGTGTTGTTGACTTCGCATTCAGCCAATCACGGCGTTTGAGTGATAAACACCTTGTGTAAAATCTCGTCTATAAAAAACTGACTGAGCAGAAAAAATCTCGTCCGATGAAAAACTTCGTATTGTTCCATTAAACACAGGCTGTTGATTTTGCTGTTAAATGAATGCTGTTGTCTTTTCACCGCTTGCCATTAGCGGATTTCACAAGTCCTTACGGATATTGGCAATTTATGGGATATTCACAAGGTCTATTTATCATCGGCGGGACATAAATGGGACAAAACGGTATCATCGTTTTGACCGAATTTATGACCGAGCCGAAAATAAATAGTCCTTGAGAAAAAGGAAATAAATGCCAAACTAAAGGTCTTGTGAAATCCGCAAGTGGCGACACGGACAGGTTTATCGTCGGTGTCGCCACGCTCCCTCACGGGCGGGGGGTGGTGTTGACTTGCCTTTGACTTTCGTCGCCGTCCTGGAGCAATTTTGTATAAAATCGGCATAAGACAAAAAGCGTGGCAGTTGTCTTATCACGATTTTTGGTGTTGCCGATTTTATGTCTACAAAATTGCCCGACGGCGATTAGCAAGGGCAGGCGCCCTTGCTAACCTCAACCGCCTACGGTTGAGGCGTGTGAGTGGCTGACACGACTTGCTTTTTCGCAAATTTTCCTGAAAATTAGCAATACCTTGCGGTGCGAAAAATCAGTCAGCCAAAAAGTTCGTTCAGAACTTTTCCCCATTTTCCCTGAAAATGGGGCTCACATAAAATGTTCCAAAAAATAATTTAGGTAACACCATAGCCCCGTTTCAAAAACGGGGCGTAGGTGCTTTGCCAATAACTTTTTCAGGTTTCTTCCGCTTGCCGTCGCCACTTTTTTTGTGGATAACTTACCCGCACCATCGGGGGTTCGGCGGGGGCGACCGTTTCAGCCCCCGCCGTCGGTTTTAGAAAAGTTCGGGCTGGTTCGTCTGTTCGGGTTCGGGGATGTAGTTTTCAATTAAGATGTCAATTTCGGGGTCAAGTCCCTTCGCTCTCTTGCGTATCCCTTCAATTTCCCGCTCAATTGTCCTGCTACCTGTCGTGCCGAGTTCGTCGGCAATTTCAGGGGCGGTAAATCCGTCCGCTAACATCTCTAAAACCTTGAGTTGTTCCGCAGATAATCGCTTTTTCAGTCGGCTAAAAAAGTTTTTTTGGTCTGCCCTTTCGGGATTGTTCGGGTGGGCAACGACTTCATCAAGTGCGTTGACTTCTTTGCCCTCATCGTCGTTCGTGATGTGGTCGTTGCGGAGCGTTTCCCGTCCCCGTTCTGCTTTCAGGCGGTCTCTTGCGTAGTCCCGCCCTGCTTGTAAAAGATAACTTTCCGTTGCGGTCGGTTGCTTTTCAATTGCCTTCATTACTCCGAGCCTGACGAGTTGTTCTACATCGTCAGCATCTAACATTCCCCCTACTCCTAAACTTCTAACTACTGATTTGAAACTATAAGAATTAAACAAGTCCATCGTCGCCCCCTTATTTTACAAAATCGTTTATCAACCCTAACACCACTAGCACCGTCGGGATAACATACGCCCACGCTAACGCTGTGCCTCGCCTGTCTGCTTTCCGTCTGTCCGCTTTCCGTCTCGGTGCTTTGGGCTCGGCAACAAATATCTTGTGTAAGGCATTTCGGCAATCCTGCAACTTCGCCTTTGCTAATGCTTTGTTTTTTGATACCACTATCGCTTTTTTTCTCTTGGCAAAATACCGATGACGGCTCGCCCTGTCCTGTTCCAAGTATTCGTCAATGTTAAACGGAGTTGGTCTCACTCCGCCCCTTTTCACTCTTGCGTCTACCAATCCATTGTCGTATGCGTGTAAAAAAATCGCACACAACACCAAAACCAGCAAAAACAATCCGCCCCAAATCATATCGCCCCCATTATCGCTTTCGCTATCTGCGAACCCGTCAACCCGTCCGTCATTTTGTCCCAATCCCCACAATAGATATTTGCCAATCTTTCGTGTGTCCTTACCGCCCTCTCTAAACTGCTTGTGCGATACTGTTCAACCACACTATCGCCGCCAAATACCGCCGTTTCGTATACTCCGTCACACTCCACTGTAGAAACTACCCAATACCCTTTTGCGTTCCATAACATTTCAATCACCCCCTCTCTTTTGCCTTTATTAAACACGCTGTTGTCTTGTCTCTGTCTCATCCCTCTGTCAAATTCAAGTCCTGTATCGTTTTTCATTTTTTTGCTCCTTTCATGGTGCCCGAAGGGCAGACCTGACAGTTGAAAATGAAAGGTGTGCCGAAACTTGCGGACGCGCCTTGAAATTGGGTCAATACCATACAAATTAACGGCAAAATTTTTTTCGGCTTTTTTCAAGCACCTACCTGCTGTGTTTTTTATTTTTGGAACAAAAATAAAAAATTTTTCCATCACGAAGTGAAGGAAAAACCCGAAGGGCACCAGATAGGAACTCTTGAAAAAAACGAAAAACAATTTTGGCAGAAATTTGTAGGCAAAAGACCCAATTTCAGTCCGCTCGGCAATAAATAGTTAATCCTTATTTTTTCATTTTCAATTGGCAGGTCAGGGGAAGGAGCAAAAAAATGACAAAACGAACAGGACGCAGATTTTGACAGAGGAATGAGACATCAATAGTTCACCAATTGCCGTAGGTGTGCCCTTTTTGGCTGTGGGTGTTAATAAATAAAAAACTAAAAAGAATTCACCGTAACACCATCGGGCTTAAAATGGTTCTTCCAAGACCGCAGGTGCTTCGGTGAATTATTTTTAGTTTTGTCATTATCTTACTATTCGTTGACTTGCCGTTGACTTTCCGCAAAAATGGTCGGCTATGCCTTTAAGACGGAAACGACGCTTATGCGTCAAATGGTGAATAAAATTGGAACAATTTTACCCGAAGGGCGAGTGTTGAACCAAGACCTGCAGATACATTCACTAACGAGTTCACCATTTATAGCCGGCCATTTTTGCGGGTTTCCCTCACGGGACGGAAGGGTGGTGTAAGACATCGTCTATAAAAAACACCGAATATAAACAAGAGAGGAATGAAGTGAACCCGTCGGCACTTGCTTCTTGCTTATTGCTTTCTTGTCGTGCTGACGGGTTCGCTGAACGGCGCAGGGCTTACTTCCGTCGGTAAGGGAACTTCTAACTTGTGTAGAAAACTCCGGAATTATGATGTCGTGTTAGGGGGTTCGTGTAGGGGGCGCTTAGCCCCCTTATACCCCGTCGGCAATAAGAGGCATCGCATAAAAACAAAAAACATCGTAATCTATACAATGTCCGAGAGACCTCGTCCTGGAAGTCGTAAAGCGTCGTCTGTAAAAAACCGCAAAAGCGAACAGAGCAACCTCGCCTGTACATATAAATGCCGTTGACCGTTCACCTTTAAGTTCAGAGTAATGCGTCGGGGGAACAACGAAGGCGAAACGCCCCCTCGTCGTGAGCGTAGCGAACAGACGAGTCCCGTAGGGCTTCCGAAGGAAGGCCGTCGGAACAGCCTCATCGTTCCGCACGGGACGGCGACAATATAGACACACCTGCAGTATTTATGTAGTTAGTGCGAGGCACCAAGATTCTTAGATTATAGTTTATCAAAACCGCAGGGACGGGTATCAAGATAGTTTTTTATATTTTCATCGGAAGGAATTACCTTTAGTTTTTGCGTAAGCAAAAACCTGGCGAAGCCATAGTTGACCATTAAAATTCGCCACAGTTTAGGATAATACTTTAACAAAAATTGATTTCTTTTGCCCCTTTCCCAGTTCATTGTGCAACACCAACATCCTGACCGAGTAACTGCCCCGTTGATTTTCTTTTCGTAAAGTGGATTTACCGGAATTTTTAGAATGTGCGAAGCACGTTCCTCTTGCTCTCTTGTCCAGAATGCAATCGGGTGAAATCTGTAAGAATTATTGCCTTTATGAAAATGAAGCAACCCGTATTTTTTTATTGTCCATCGTCTCAATAAACTTTCATCAGCCCTCATTCCATCTACTATAACATCGTATTTCTCTCTGCGAATAAATTGTTGTAGCGGTCTCTTTTTAAGATAGAGACAGCAGTAGTGGGCTGGTAAATACTTGCGGCTATACTTATACGGATTACCCCGCGAATAAATCGGGAATCCGTGCCTTTTAACTATCCATTGAAAAGTATGCTTTCCCGGTATTTTTATTAAGTTTAGATTCCAAAGCGGAACGATTTTTTTTAGAAACCTGTAAGTATCAGGATATTCACAACGGCTATCAACGAAGATGACGGGGATATTAGGTATAACTTTACGGCAAAAATATAAGGCGAACATACTGTCAAGCCCGAATGAACAGGCGACAGCGGGTTTGCTGAATTTTTTAAGTGTTTTCTCTACAGATTTAGCGGTGCTATTTATAAGCGATAGAATGTTCATCTTTCAGATACCGTAGCGGTTTTGCGAACCTTGATATTCGCAAAACCGCATAGCGAGGCAGGGTTTTATACCATTGCCGAGCAATAGACACAGCATTCTTAATTTATATCGTGCAGTTACATCCGTTGTGAATCCAGCCGAGTTGGGTATAACACTCTTGGGTTTCTTTACAGAGAGCGGGAACTTCGCCGAGCCAGTCAGCAACTTGTTGATAAACAGAGACTCTGTCTTTCAGTGGATACCGCCATCTGTGGTCGTCTGAAAAAACAAGTCCTTTTTTCAATCTATCAGGCATTCTACGATAGGTGTTGCTGTAAGGACGGAGCGAACCGATGGTAATTCGTTCAGGTTTCAAGACGGCGATTTCGTGGCAGATATAATAATAATCGGCGTAGGATTTATTGGCGTCAAAGAATGGCAAAATGATTGGGTCAAGCCGAATACGGATACGCCATCCGAGTGATTTTAATTCACGGGCGGTTTCCAGTCGCTCTGTTGGAAGCGGTGCATCGCTCTCAAAAACATCAGCAGAAGCAACAGAGTTGACAGAAAAACTCACAATTATTTGTGGGCTCGGATGCCTGTCTTTCAGTATTTGTGTGTTCGTTGATTTGGTAACTAACAAGAGAAATTTATCTCTTTGCTGTGAGAACCAATCAATTGCTGGTTCAAGCAACGGCGGGATTATTGCCAGTGAATCAGCAAGTTCGCCTGTGTTATACACACTCGGCGGAGATTTTTCTAACTCCACCACAATCTGCGACCAGTGGTTAGTATAAAGTGTCGGTTCGGTCTGCCTGTGAAAGGCTCCAGAGAGATAACAGTAAGAGCACGAAAACGGACAGCCCGTTAATAAAACCAATTCGTAAAAATGCGGGCATACAACTCCGGCAGGTGTTTTGTTAAACAATTTTACAAATGGGCTTTTTCGTTCTCGGCTAATCATTTAGAGTATTCAGCAGAGCAACACTGCCTTTAACATCATAGATTCCAGCCTCAGTCCAATGCTCGTATATGAGATTTAAGTAGCGCCTACTTTTTTTAATTTCTTCATCCGACTTACCGAACAAGGTTATACTTTCGGATGACATATAATGTTTTAACAACATCATTCGCAGTTTTTTAACTGGTGGTAATTGGTTCATCGTCGTCTTTAAGTTTTAATCCAAATTGACCCAGTTTTAATTTTACTTCATCCAAACTCTTTTTCCCAAAGTTTTTGTAAGCAAGTAGTTCTCCCGGGTCTTTTTTAATAAGTTGCCCGACGGTTTTTATCCCGGCACCGTTCAGTGCAATATGGACTCTTATAGACAAATATAATTCTTGCAATCTCGCTGATAAACTTAAAGTTTTTGATGGTCTACTCTTTTTAAGAACATCCTCTATCTCACCTATTTTTGAGAGAACATCCACGAGTGCTTGAATATCATTGTCTTTTATGTTATACTTTTCTTTCAACAGGTTAAGACAACCGACAACAAAATCAATAGATACTGATTTCATAATTTCTCCTCTGGTAATGGAGTTGCTTTTTTCATTTTATAGTCATCGCCAATTTTTATGATAAGATATTTTTTGCCCCTGACTTCAAAGACTTCTGAACTGAAATCTTTTTTTGTTTCTGCGAGATAAAACAAGTGGTTAAGCTCGTCCATTGGCAAATGTAAATCATTAGGAATTATTCGCATTTGTCATAAAAACACCTTCGCCTGCTCCACCAAAATTTCTTCAATACGCTCTTTCTCTTTGCGAGTAATCTCAAAGGTATTTTCAACTTTTTTGCTCTCGTCGTTGTAATTCACCCACATTTCGTATATGCCATCACAATCGGGCGTTCCAAAATCAATCGTTCTGCACATATCCAAATTAAGCCAGCTATACCCATCTGTTTCTGTGTTATACAACTTTATCCATTTCATCGTGTCCTTCACCTCGCTTTCTGGGACTTTTTGTTTTGCTATGACACCGGCAGGATTCCCCACTCTGCACCTTATTCTGCTACCCGAAGTTTTTATCGTTGCCCTGTCAGGCAACTACCTGATTCTTATCTTTTTGCATTTTCTGATTAGCCTGCAGGTCTACAAACGAGTTCAGAACCTATCACCCAACCTTACCTGGCGTCAGACCGCCACAGTGCCAATTAAAAGAACCTCTACAACTATACAAAGAAATCAGAGTTAAAATTGCGACCAATCAACATCTTTATCTCCTTCCTAACAATTCTGGGTTTTCAAAATGTTACCAATAATTTCACAATCAACAACACAACCTATAAGAAATTGTGCTTTTGAAAACATAAACCCACCAAATTTTGAGTTAAATTCTATGAAGTCAATATGTTCTTTGCTGTTCATAATAAACTTCGCGATATCACCTGCATAAATCTCTTTTCCATTTTTATCTTTTTTTCCTGTATATTCTATAAGTATAAAATCTCTCTGAAATATCAAATACCGTCTATGTTCCTGATTTTCATCGTAACCTGACTGTCTCTTTTAAGTTTTTGCTTTAATTGTTTTGTTAACTTTTTTATGATTATATCTATTTCACCAGTTGTTCCACCATTCTTATCATAATAAGTATGATTATAGCAATCCCATAATTTTTCTTTTACTTCTTCTTCAATAAACCTCTCACACTCCTTTATACTCTCTCGCTTGTGCCAAGAGAGGAATTTATCTATTTTTTTATCACAATCTTTAATTACATTACAATAATCACAATGCTTTGGTAGATGAACACATACTATATTTTTTATCTCATCCAATTCATTATCTTTTTCGGTCATTTTTCCTCCTTACTTTTTTGCCGTCGGGCAGGATTTGAACCTGCTTTTGAATAATCATCCAAAGTTCCAGACTTTTTGTAATTCACGAATTGTTATTCTTGCTATTACTCCAGCGTTTTCGCCAGAACGCCACCGACGGCAGAATTTAACTTTTATTGAAAGACCATCTACAATCATACAAGGATGTCATGTATTAAATTGCGACATCTTCCCGACAGAGACTTTCGGGGATGACATTACCAAACAGCTTTCTTAAACAATCTTTTCAAGTCATAGTAAAACAGGAATGCAATAATTTTAGAATGTTTCCATTGGTATCGTATCTGTAGAAACAATACATAAAAGAAGTTAAAAAACTTCATTATTTCTTTTTAGGCAAAACCTTTTTGGGCTTGGGTTTAGGCTTATGTCGTTCCGCTGTCGTTTTCCATTCCAGTGGTTCATACTCCTGACAAAAAATACTTTCATCAGTCAGCCCTTTTTGATACAAAATCCGTAAGAAAAGTTTATGTGTAGCGAGTATCTCTTCCATTCTTTTAGAAAGCACAGCATATTCAGTGTATAGATAATTATCCCGTGTCAGTTCTGCAGTCCAGTTGTCCCACGCATAATATATTTGCCATAAATTGTTAAGACAACTCCGTATCTGGCTGTAAATTCTGCCTTTTATAAGAGACTGTCCCTGCCCCCATTTGTGATAATCATCGTCGGGTAACTCTTTCCACTCGTCTGTCAGGCGATGTAATCTATCTAATTCCAAATTGATTGTCTGAATACCGACCTCATTCACCGCATCAAACGCCCGCTCTATTGTTAAAGTGGTGTAATAGGTTCGCCGAACATCCAGCGTCTTCATAGAGATATAGGTTTCATTTTGTAGATTTACTATTTTCTCTAATGCCCTGTCTATTGCTTTAACTTGGCTGTGAGTATAATTTACTGAACTAATAGCCACAAGTTGCTGAATATACTGGTCATAATGTATTTTCATCGCCTCGCCTGTTTTGTCGGTTATTGGTTTACGGTGTGCGGTTTTCGGTTTAGCAATAAGAGAGGTAGCAAATAGTAAATAGCAAATAGCGAATAGTAAAACAGGGAAAATCTTTCTTAATCTTTCTAATCTTTCATAATTTTGTTGAGTAGACATCTTTATAACCTCCTTGTGGTGACAGCCCTATCGGGCTGTCGTGCCCCTCGCAGAACCGTGCTTGCAGATTGCCCACACACGGCTCTTCAATAACACTTCCTCATAA
>JBFLWK010000071.1 GCA_040757695.1 Elusimicrobiota bacterium | reverse complement strand
CTTCTTCTTCATATCCAAGCAAATTTAGAGTTGCCTGATTTACTGTTTTTATCTTTCCTTTAGCATCAGTCACAATCAAAGTATCAATCATACTTTTGATAATATTGTCAACATAGTCCTTGGACACTGTAACTCTTGATAAATCCTCTGTCATCTTATTAAACGAATTAGCAAATTCACCAAGTTCATCTTGAGATTTTATTTTAACCCGATGTGACAAATCGCCCGTTCTGATTTTTTCTACACCTAACATAAGAGGTTTCAGCGGTCGGGTTATTAGGAATCTAACAGCAAAAATTACTACTAAAGATGATATAAGTATTATAACAATCACGCTAAAAAGCATTACTTTTTTAATTTGAGTTGTCTTTTGGTACAATCCTCTTAAAGAAACACCCAGTCGCACCATTCCTAACTTCTTCTCTTTTCCTTTTTCTCTTATTTCTGGAATAATACTCAATTCCTCTTTTCCTGCATCTTTAGATAATTGTATAGCAACTATTGGAGCAGTAAATTCTTTTATTAATACCTTTTCCTTCTCTCCTACTTCTGCTATAAGATCTCCTTTTACGTCTTCTATTATTGCATAGGATATGTCTTTTTCTTTTATTATACCTTCAAGGAGCCGTATTAATCCTTCCTTATCTCCAACCAATACACCATATTCACTATTATAGGCAAGATTATTTACTATAGTTATGGCTCGCTCATCTAACTCGGTCTTAATAGCACTTGTTTCATGTCTTACAAAAAGCCAACCAAGAAAACTGGTAAAAATTACAATTAATGAGACAGTAAGTAAATTAATTTTAGTAGCAATATTTAATTTCATTTTCCAAACACCTTTTCTGATTTTTCTATAATTTCCTTAGGGATTTTTATCCCTAACCTATCAGCCACAGATATATTTAAATATAGTTTTGTCTTTCTTGGTACACTGACTTGAATAGTAGCTAAGTCTTCTCCATTTAAAATTTTTTCAGCTATTTCACCTGCCTGTCTACCAATATCTTCATAATCACAAGATAAAGCCAGAAGTGCTCCTGCTTTAACATAACTCGACGAAATTCCCATAACCGGAATTTTATTTTTCAGACAAGAGTAAAGAATTTGTTTAATAATTGCTGGCTGGCAAACAATGGTATCTGTAACTAACCATAAAACATCAATATTCATTTCTTCTACTTTTGGAATCTTTTGTATGTCTTCTGTAGATTCAACCTGATATGTTTTCAGAACAAATCCTATATTTATAGCTGTTTCTCTGGCTTTTTGAATAATACTTTCATTTTCTTTAGTGTTATAGATTACTCCGATTCTTCTTACTTTTGGAATAATTATTCTCAATTTTTCAAACTGTAACCTAATCGGTATATCAAGTGAAGAACCTGTTAGATTTTTTGATTTTAAACCAACTCCTTCAGGATCTATAATCATAGAAAAAATTATCGGAATATCTTTAATTTTTTCAGATACTAACTTTGTCGCTGACGTCCCAATAGTCAAAATCAAATCTGGCTTTTCATTTCTAACTTTCTCAATAACATTAGTTTCTTCTAAATTGTACTCCTTGAATGTGACTAAAATGCTTCTTTCTTTTACAACTTCTTTAAATCCTTCCAAAGCAGTATTATAAGGAGCAATATCTTTACTTTTTATAACAACAATGACTGATTGTTTAGCAGAAATACACCAAGTAGTGAGAAATATCAAGCAAAAAATAATATATAATAATTTTCTGTTCATTCTTTACCTCTCAAATCTTCAATAATAATATTTGTCCTTCACACAATCTGTAGATATAAAACTGAATTAATCCAACCCATGAAATTGTGGGACTATTTTACTTGTTTTTCTAAAAATTGTAACTAACATTTAGAGCTATCCGACGACTAACCTCATCTGCTCCAATAAATCCAACTGGATTTGATTCATAATGAACATTATTAAACAAGTTAGTGGAGGATAAAGCAAACTCTAGATTATCCTTAAGCATATAAGCAATTCTAACATCAACAGTAGTATAAGCATTAACCTCTTGAGGAGGTGTTAAAAAACCCAATACCGGGTTAGCCGCATCATATATCTCGTAATACTTATCAACATAATGAAAGGTTAAATTTGACGACCATCTGTCAAATTTAGCATTGATGCCACAGTTAAACATGTGTTTAGGGTCTACTGCCAAATCACCAAAATCAGTACGATGAATAGTTTGATAGGTATAATTCAAAAAACTGGTTAGCCAATGAGTATGCAAGAAATCAAGACCCAATTCTAATCCTTGTTTGTAACCATCAACTTCATTTGTCAGAGTTGTTCCTATTAATCCTTTATAATCATTATAGAATATGGCAATATTTGATTTAATATGCTTAGCGAGATTACCATAATAAGCTAATTCATATGAACCAATCCTTTCTTCCTTTAATGAAGAGTTAGATGGAAATGGGAGAACATCACCCCAACCATAAAGTTGAGCAAGAGAAGGCAGATAATATCCATTAGCAATAGTTAAAGCAAGACGTTGATTTATGGTCGGTTTATATATAATGCTGCCACGTCCATTAAAAACCCAGTCCACCTCGGAAAAGTGCTCTGCTCGTCCTCCTAAAGTAAGGATAAATTTATCTGTAGCATGATATTCGTTTTCTGCCTTTACAGCATAATCTTCAATATAGCTCTCTTTCTCTCCACCAACATTGCTTTTTGCTGTAAAATCAACTCGCTTTGCAAATCCACCTATACTGGTAATATTCTTTTGCCACTCTAAAACACGCATAATTTCAAATTCGTTGTTTGTGTCATCCACATTAACAGAACTTGACAAAGCATACTTAAATTGTCTATTCTGAAAAAGGCGTACCCAGAAATTAGGTTGATCATATCGCAGAGTTACATAAGTATTTGTTATATCTGTACAATGTCGAGAGATTCCATCATCGGTATAACGATGTCGGATATCTATAGAAATAGAAGAATCATCGTCAAGGTGATAAACTGATCTTACCGCCCCGTAATTAGTATTTGTATATTCATGCATAAAGAGTGCTCTCGGAGGTGATAAATATTTAGTCCCATAGTGACCAGCACTGACGCCGTAATCCCATCTATTATGATTTCCTCCATGAATAATATTACCACGCATAATATCCCAGTCACCACCAGCCATATTTACTTGAGTTCCACTTATTTGTTTAGGAGTCTTAGTGACAATATTGATTACTCCACTAAAAGCAGAACCACCATAAAATACTGCCCCTGGACCCTTGACAATCTCAATCCGCTCGATTTCTTCTAAATCTACCGGTATTAAATCAACATATGTGTGATTAACATGGTGAAGATATGCACTGTTACCATCAACCGTGATAAGAACATGCTGAGCATCAGTAAAACCTCGAACTCCTATAGCATGGCTGCTGGCAGAAGGCTCTCTTACCTGTACCCCAACAACTTTCCTTAATACGTCAGCAATACTCACCGCTCCTGATTGCTTAATCTCCTCAGCAGTGATAACTTCTATGTTTGACGCTGCTTCAGTAATGGGTTGTAGTCTCTTACTGGCAGCAAAGACTATTGGAATCTCTTCAAACAGTAGTTCTTCCTTCCCTTTAACACTTTGCTCCTCTGCCAGAACCTCAAATCCAATTCCCAAAACCAAAATCCCTACTAATCCTAAAACTAAAATGTTCTTCTTCATCTCTTACACCCCCTTTTTAAATTTTTCGCTTTTTTCAATCCTTCCAAATCCGCTTTATCTAATGTTCTTTTTCTATATTGATAAACTGCCTTCTTATTTTTTATATTAAAATTTATGTTATGCTGTGTCATTTTCACAGTCATTCCTAATCCAAGTAAAAAACTATAAATTAACTGCTGAAGCAATTTCCTGAGCGTACTGATTTATTATTTTGTTGTCGGGACCTTCTACCATTATTCGCAATAACGGTTCAGTGCCGGAATATCTGATAAGCACTCTGCCATTATCTTTTAATTTCTGCTCAACATTTTTTATTGTATCAGATAGTTTTTTATTCTCGGTAATTGGAAGTTTTTTTTCAACTTTTACATTCAACAAAACCTGCGGATATTTTTTTATAATTTTTGCTAATTCCGATAGCGGTTTCACAGTTTTATGAATTATAGAAGTTATCTGTAATGCAGTTAAAAGCCCATCGCCAGTATTCAAAAAATTTCTGAATATTATATGACCGGACTGCTCTCCGCCTAAAATTACATCATTTTTAAGCATTTGCTCAAACACATATTTATCGCCGACTGCACAGGTAAAGACATTGATACCTAATTTTTCCATCATTTTGTAAAACCCGAAATTTGCCATAACTGTCGCGATAAGTCCGTTGTTTTTTAATGCATTATTTTTTTTCAAATAATTCGCAGCAATTGCTATTAAGTAATCGCCGTCTCTGATTTCACCTTCGTCGTCTACAAATATACAGCGGTCGCCATCACCATCAAATGCGATACCGAAATCAGCGTTCTGTTCAACAACCGTTTTCTGTAGTGTTTTTAAGTGGAGTGAGCCGCAGTTGTGATTGATATTTTTGCCATCAGGCTGGTTAAATATCACAGTTGTATTTGCTTTTAGTTTATCAAACACCTGTGCAGCTGTTTTATAGTTTGAACCATTGGCGCAGTCAACAACGATTTTAAGTTGTGACAGATTTGTGACGGGCTTAACAGTAGACAACAAAAAATTCAGATACTGTTTTTCAGCGGTTGTATCACGATACAAAATTTTACCGGCAATTTTATTTTCGTTTTGTTTATGTAAATCCGTTCCCAAAACCAGTTTTTCTATTTCCAGTTCTTTCTGGTCTGCGATTTTTATTCCGTCGTTAGAAAAAAATTTGATACCATTAAACTCGCTTGGATTATGTGAGGCAGAGATAACGCAGCCGGCAATTGATTTTCGTTTAGATGCGATATAAGAGACCGCGGGTGTAGAGATTACACCGCAATCAAAAACATTTACACCTGCTGATGTGATACCTTCGCAGATAATTTTAGAAATCCAACCAGACGACTCTCTGGTATCTTTACCTAAAACGATTTCGTTTCGCTTCGCTTCACTCACCGAGAATAAATTCTCGGCTACAATATGGTGTGATGCTTCGGGTTTTGACATCCCGATTGAAATCGGGATAAACCCTCGCATCTTTTTTCTTGCTTTATTACTTAATACGATTGCAGCGATATAGCCGATTTTTTTTATCAGTTTAGGCACAAGCGGGTATTCACCTGCAATCCCGCGGATACCATCAGTCCCAAAAAGTTTCTTCATATAATAAATTCACGAATAACTCATCACGAATGCTATCCCGAATTATCCCGAATGAAATCAATGCAGTTATTCGGGTTTTGTTCGGGATGTGTGACTTTATTCGTGTCTTTTTATTCGTGATTTTACTTACCGAGTTTCTGTTTTACAATCCATAGAAGGATTGCAAGTATCAGTGATAGTAATTTTATATCTATATCTTTTTTAAACCAACTTGTTTTCATATAATCACTGATTGCCGAATGTCATTCCCGAATGCCCCTGTCGGGAATCTATGCCTTTAATGGATTCCCACTTTCGTGGGAACGGTGTCTGCGGTCATCTGTGTTACTTAAATTGCCCGCCTTTTCAGAAAATGTTTTTCCGGTTTTTTCCATATATCAATCAGAAGATGCTCAAGTATTTCCATTTTGACATCTCGTTCTAATTTGCCATTATTTGAAATTGATATTGTACCTGTTTCTTCTGAAACGACTATTACAAACGCATCTGATACTTCGCTTACACCGATTGCTGCGCGATGCCGCATCCCTAAAAATTTTGAGACCAATGGATTCTCAGTCAGCGGTAAAATACAACTTGCCGCAATAATTTTAGGACCTGATATTATCACAGCGCCATCGTGTAATGGTGTGCGTGGATTAAAAATTGATACCAGTAACTCCTGAGAGATTTCACCATTAATTTTTACACCTTTTTCTATAAAATTTTTTAAGCCAGTTTCCTGTTCAATCACAACAAGCATTCCGATTTTTTTTTGTGAACATTCTTTAACTGCCGAAACTATTTCTTTGATTGCCGTAATTTCTTCTTTCATAAACAGATGGCTGAACTTTCCACTACCTAACTGCGCTAATGCCGAACGAATATCTGACTGAAATATAACAACGATAATAACAAGCCCGGCAGCCCAGAAGTTTTTTAACAGCCATGCGGTTGTTTCCAGTTTCAGAAAAATCGCTCCAGCGGTTATTACACCGAGTATCGCGATACCTAAAAGAACCTGAACTGCACGGGTGCCTTTTATTAAAAGTATCAGCCGATAAAAAATATACCACAGTATCAAAACATCAATAACATTTATAAAAATTTCTTTAAACATAATCACAGATTGCCTCCAATACAGTTATTGCCCTTTTAACAGAAAGCACATCGTGAACTCTTAAATAATCGGCGCCATTTATTACCGAAATTAACACTGAGGCAATTGTGCCTTCAAGCCGTTGAGAAACATCTACATTCAGCAATGTTCCGATAAATGATTTTCTTGATGGACCTACCATAATTGGTTGATTGAGTTCTTTGAATTGATTAAGTTTTTTGAGTATTTGAAGGTTATGCTGTAGTGTTTTTCCAAAACCGATGCCTGGGTCTATAATTATTTTTTCTTTTTTGATTCCTTTTGATTCAGCAAATTTTATCTGCAGGCTAAAAAATTGTTTTATATCAGAAATCACGTTTTTATACTGTGGATTTGTTTGCATCGTTTGCGGAGTGCCTTGCATATGCATAATTACAACTTTCACATTGTTTTTTGCCACGATACTCGCCATTTCTCCATCTTGCCATCTCATCCCATAAATATCATTAACAATTTCACAACCTTCATCTATTGCTTTTAATGCAACTTCCGGTTTATAAGTATCAACCGAGACAGGAATTCCAGGAATTTTTTTTTTGATTTCTTTAATTACAGGGACAACTCTTTTTATTTCTTCTTCTATCGGAACGGGTTTACTTCCGGGTCTTGTTGACTCTCCACCGATATCAATTATATCTGCACCTTCTTCTATAAGTTTCTCCGCTTGTTTTACAGCATCATTAGTTTTAAAGAACTTTCCACCATCTGAAAACGAATCCGGTGTTACATTCAATATCCCAACAATTTTAACCATTTTCAGTTTTATATTCTGTTCGTTTTTCCTTTACAACCAACTCTTCTTTCTCAACAAGCATTGCCCATCTGTCATCCATTCTTTTCAGTAATTCTTTGAACTCTCTTCTGCCTTCCTCATGTCTCGCATCCATCCGTTCCATTCTTGTGTCCATCCGTTCCAATAATGCTCTTGTTTCTTTTCTGCCTTCCTCAATCATCTGGTGTGTTCTTCTGTTCCCTTCTTCAATCATCTTTCCTAATCCTTCAATCATCTGTTGTGTTCTTTTATCTGCTTCCTCTGCTCTTTTGTTACCCTCATCAATTATTTTTTTTGCTCTTTCATCTTCAGTTCTAACTAACAGGTCTGTTCGTTTACTCAATGAATTGGCTAAAATTCCACCAAGAATAGCCAAAATAATACTACAAAATCCTAAAATAATTGCAGCTGTTTCCATCATCCCTCCATTATTTACTTTTTATTAGAGAAAGCGCTTCTGAACGGGTTTTAGCATCCTTTGAGAAAATTCCACGTACCGCTGATGTTATTATTTTAGCACCTGGTTTCTTAACGCCACGCATTGTCATACAGAGATGTTCCGCTTCAACAACCACCATTACACCATATGGTGATATTTTTTTCATAATTATATCTGCAAGTTGTTTGGTAATCCGTTCCTGAAGTTGGAGTCGCTTTGAAAAAATATCAACAACCCTTGCTATTTTTGAGATACCAAGCAGTTTTTCTTTCTTTGGAATATACGCGATATGCACTTTGCCAAAAAAAGGTAGCAAATGATGTTCGCATATTGAATAAAATGGTATATCTTTGACAAGCACTATTTCTTCGTGTTTTTCTTCTGAATAATAAATTGCAAGTTCTTTATTGGCATCTTTTTTATAGCCAGCAAGAATTTCTTCATACATCTTGCTGACACGTTCTGGTGTTTTTTTAAGCCCTTCCCGAGCAGGATTTTCACCAACCGCAATTAAAATATCTTTTACTGCCTTCTCAATTTTCTTTCTGTCCATTTTTTCGCTACGCTCAAACCCAAATGACTAATCACGAATGGCATCACGAATTTTCACGAATAAAATCTTGTCATTATTCGCGTTCGTTCATGTTGTTTGCCTTTATTCGTGTGCCCTTATTCGTGATCTAGCAGTTTTGCAAGTTCTTCACCTTCAAGGATTTCTTTTTCAACTAATTTTTCAGCCAGATTTTTTAATTTTTCTAAATTAGTTTTTATCAGCAAAGTTGCTTTCTCAAATGCTTCATCAATTATTTTTCTGGTTTCATCGTCAATCTGCTGTGCTGTTTTTTCTGAATACAGTTTTTCCTGTGCAAAAATATCTCTGCCTAAAAAAATTTCTTCTTCACGTTTTCTTAACGAAACATTACCTAATTTATCCGACATACCATAAAGACAGATCATATTTTGTACTGTAGTCGTTGCAACCTTTAAATCATTTTCAGCACCGGTTGTAATATCACCAAAAACCAGTTTTTCAGCCGCTCTGCCACCTAAAAGCACAATAATTTTACTGACCATTTCTGATTTAGTGATAAGATACTTATCTTCCGTCGGTAATTGTATCGTATAACCAAGCGCCATACCACGCGGGATTATAGAGATTTTATGAACCGGCTCTGTAGAAGGCAGCAGTTTTGCAACAAGCGCATGTCCTGATTCGTGGTATGCGATAATTTTTTTTTCCTTGTCTGAAATTTTTCTGGAACGCCGTTCCGGACCCGCCATTACCCTGTCAATCGCTTCCTCAAGTTCAGGCATTTCTACTGCTTCTTTATTTCGTCTCGCGGCAAGCAGTGCTGCTTCATTGATAAGGTTAGCGAGGTCTGCACCGACAAAACCCGGTGTTCTTTTGGCTATGATTGATAAATCTGCTATTTGTGAAAGTTTTATATTTTTAGAATGAACTTTAAGAATTTCTTCACGACCTTTGATATCAGGAACTGGCACAATAATATGTCTATCAAACCTGCCTGAACGAAGCAGTGCGGCATCAAGCACATCAGGCCGATTTGTAGCAGATAAAATTATTACGCCTTCTTTTGTATCAAATCCGTCCATTTCAACAAGTAGTTGATTGAGTGTTTGCTCGCGTTCGTCATGTCCACCACCGTAGCCAGCGCCTCTGTGTCTGCCGACTGCATCAATCTCGTCTATGAACAACACGCATGGTGCGTTTTTTCTACCCATATCAAACAAATCGCGTACCCGTGAAGCGCCTACACCGACGAACATTTCTACAAACTCTGACCCGCTTGACGAATAGAATGGCACACCTGCCTCGCCGGCAACCGCTTTAGCAAGCAATGTTTTTCCAGTTCCTGCAGGACCGACCAACAACACACCTTTCGGAATTTTACCGCCTAACTTTTGGAATTTAGCAGGATCTTTCAGAAACTCAATTACCTCTTTAAGTTCTTCTTTTGCTTCTTCAACACCGGCGACATCTACAAATGTTGTTTTTCCTTTTTTCTCAGTTTGTAGTCGTGCACGACTTCTGCCAAATGAAAATATCTGTTTACCACCCATCGCAGGTCCTCGGATAAACAAAAAATACCAGATAAGCGCAATTAGAACCCATGGGATTATTGATATAAGAATCTCTAAAAACCAACCACGGTTTTTTTGTCCTTTATATTTTATCTGATAATTTTCAAGTTCATCAACCAGTTTAGAATCTTCTACTGGAACCGTCTTGAACTTAAAAATTTTACCATCTTCTTTAAGCATACCGGAAATCAAATCTGGCGAGATTACGACATCCGAAATTTTTCGCTCTTTAATTGCCTGCTTGAACTCCGAATATGTAAGTTCTCGTTCTCTTGTTTTTTCAGATGCGACTTGCCATAGATAAACAAACCCCAACACTATCAATAGCCACATTGCTATACTTTTTGCCTGTTTGCTCATTTTTTTTATTTTCTCCTATAAACCTCGGGCTTTAAAATGCCGATATATGGCAGATTCCTGTAAAGTTCGTTGTAATCCATACCATAACCGACGACAAACCTATCGGGAACTTCAAACCCGAGATAATCTATTTTTATATCTTTGATTTTTCTTGCTGGTTTATACAGAAGCGAGCATATTTTTAACGATTTGGGTCGCCGGGTTTTCAGATTCTCACAAAGATAATGCATTGTGAGTCCTGTATCAATTATATCTTCTATAATCAACAGGTTCTTATTTTCAGGCGACTCACGAAGGTCCATTATCAGCCGGACAACACCTGTGGATTCTGTTTCTTTATACGACGAAACTGCCATGAAATCAATACTTAATGGTATTTTAAGATTCTTCATCAAGTCCGCCAAAAAAATTGTCGCACCTTTTAGGACAGAGACAAGTGTGAGTTGTTTTCCCTTGTAATTTTTAGAAACCTGTCCGGCAAGTTCTTTTATTCTTTTCTGTATCTGCTGTTCTGTAAAAATTATCTCGGCTATATCGTTATGCATTTTTTTTAAATTCCACTTTAAGCGCCATTTCTGTATCTTCTGTTATTGGTGCATCGTTTGACCTTTTTACACCGGCAACCCATAATATCTTTTTGTTTTCACAAACAATCGGTATTTTTTTTCTTAAGATCTTTGGAACTTTTTCGTCGGTAAATATATCCTGCAGTTTTTTCGAGTTAGCCATCCCGAACGGAATCATTCTATCGCCTGGTTTCCATTTTCTTATTTTTAGTTTTTTGATATCTATTTTATCCGCATCAAAAAACGACTGGGTTTCTTTTGGTATAAATTTCCTTATTTTATAATTATAAACTTTTTTATCAATTTTGTCAATACTTTTCTTGAAAGCCACTCCCCTTAAAATTTCACAAAATTGAAAAATATGCTTTTTTACTTTTGGATTGATTTTTTCAAGTTCTGGAATAATTTTGAGTCGGATTTTGTTTCTTGTAAATTTTGCTGATAAATTTGTTCTGTCAACACAGTATTTTATTTTGTTTTTTTTCAGATAATTGATAATTTCCTGTTTTGCAACACACAGAATCGGTCTGATAATGTTTTTCCTTTTAGGCGGGATACCTGTAATACCATTAAGCCCACAGCCACGAGCAAGCCACATAAGAACTGTTTCGGCATTGTCGTCAAGCGTATGGGCAGTTGCTATTTTTGTGCAGCCAAATTTTTTAGCAACTTTGTAAAAAATTTGATATCTTAAAATTCGTGCTTTTTCTTCTGAAAATTTTTTTCCGGACAAATGTCCTTTTATTTTTTTGATTACAACCGGAATGTTTAATTTTTCACAAAACCTTTTTACAAATTGTGCATCTTTACAACTGTCTTTACGATACTGATGGTCAACATGGCAGGCGAATACTTTTAGTTTAAAGAGATTCTTCACTTCATTCAGAAGAATGACTGACAGAAAAACAGAATCAGGACCGCCTGAAAGCCCGATAAGAACCTTATCATTTTTTTTAAGCATTTTGTATTTATCAATAAATCGTTTAATTTTTTGAAGCATACAAAAATTATACCAAAAACTAAAAAAAAAGCAAATAAAAAGTAGTCGGCAATTAATTGCCGACTACTACTGGGTGCTAAACTTTTTCGCCAGACGAATCCGCCTACGGCGGAAGTTTAGGCTAAAGCCTACCCCCCCCCCAACGGGCGAGCTTATC
>JBFLWK010000070.1 GCA_040757695.1 Elusimicrobiota bacterium | reverse complement strand
GGCGAGTCTTTTTGGCAGATTCTGAATTTTTAATTTTTAATTTTTCATTTTTAATTGAGATTATTTTCTCTTTCAAAGCAATTAGTGATGGATGTACCCTAAGCTGCAGAACAGTATATACCTTTTTTCCGTATTCTTTCTCTAATAATTCTAAAGCATCTAGATTCCACGGATTTAGAACTAATGGCTTTTCACAAATTGCATCCGCACCGGTACGAAGTGCAAAACGTATATGTGCATCATGAAGATTATTAGGAGAACATATTGAAAGATAATCGAGATTAAAATTTTTATCTTTTCTTTTAAGCATCTCGATATGCCGATCAAACCGCTCGAACTCGGTAAAGAATGCAGAATCAGGGAAATACTGATCGAGTATTCCAACTGAATCATGCGGATCCATAGCGGCAATCAAATTATTTCCCGTCTCTTTAATTGCTTTTAAATGTCTTGGAGCTATATAACCGGCAACACCGGTAAGTGCAAAATTCTTCATCCCAAACCTTTAACAATCATTTTTTTATTATTCCCAATCATTCCAATATTCCAACTTAGTGCTGAGCGACAGTCGAAGCACCTTACAATTAATTTATCTTCTATCGATTAGTATTTTTGCTCACCTGGAAATGAAATTATTAGGGAAGATTTTTTTGAGAAAGATAATCCAAGATATCGTTCAAATATTTTTCTAATTCTTTTTTCCGATCAAAAAGTAAATTTAATTTTTCAGACGTTTCAGTATTATCTTCTTCATAATCATGCGAAAGTTCGTTTCTTAAATCACGTAGTTCTTTCCATAAATTATAATCCTCAATTATTTCCAACTGCTCTAGCCTATTAAATATAGGGTATCTCTAAAAACTCAAATGTGATCTGCGAAAATCCGTTTTATCCGCGTTTATCAGCGTTCTATTTATTTAAAAAAATAGTTTTTAGAGGTGCCCTGTATATAAACTGGTCAATGTGTTCAATCTCATCATCTGTCAATTCTGCAATTTTTACCGGTGTGAATGGTAAAGCAGAAACAATCTTTAAGTATGCGCTGTTCATTCTCGCATTGTGTTTTTTACATTCATTAATAACAGAACGTAAAATGTAACTCTCTTTTTTCACAAAGCTATACCTTCAGTTTGAGCGATTGTATAGATTAATTTATTTGTTCTAAAATTATTTATAACAATGTCGAATTTTTGTTCACCAAGTTGATTACTAAGAGATTTTAGCATTCTAAGTTTCTTTTGCAAAATATCTTTATTCGTTTTAGTTTCAATATATAAATCAATATCACCGCCTCTTTTAGAATCATTAGTTCTTGAGCCGAATAAGAATACTTTAGCATCTGCACCAAAACATTCCACCGTAATTTTTTTTATCGATTCAATTTCTTGTTTCTTTAGTCTCATCGTTTGTTTTCTCTAATTATCTAATATAAAATAACAATAAACATAAACTAATAAAATCTTTAAATTCATCCATGCTGCCATCCATTCATTCATGCAATCATACCTTCACTCATCTCTCTTCACTCTTATCCTTCCTACTTGCGCTGAGCTTGCCGAAGCAACAACATTTTGAGTCCCGAATCTCATTTTCTTGAAAAATATCGGGACGAAATCCCGTTACCATTTTCTTTTTCAATACGGGACCACCATTCATGCATTCATTCCACCATTCCATTCTTCCATCCAGCCTACGGCTGGCAAGTTTTCCATTCATCCATGCAACCAATGCACCCATTCAATCATGCATCCATGTATCCACTCATATCTCATCACTCTCATCCTTCCTACTTGTGCTGAGCGAAGTCGAAGCACACTCACAATCTAAAACTAACCGCTGCTCCACCTGAAAAATATTTTTTATCCATCAATCCGGCAAGAAGTTTAATATGGTTTAAGACTTTGATTCGAAATCCGCCGTTTGGACGCTCTCCATCATATTCCATCATTAATTCTAATGAATTAAAAAAATTAATTGATAGACCTCCAAACAAACCTACAAAATTATACGTATGTGCTTGTAGAATATCTAAACCATAACCGGCATGAATAGAAAAATTGTTTAAAATGTTTGACGGTATATTGAAATTCTTTGTCCCAACTAAATATAAAGCATTATTATGAATTGCCTCAGTCCCACCAAAAACCGTTAACGCATCATGTAATCCTACTACTATAGCCGGTATAATTTCCTTTTCTTCAATTATTCTTATTCTTCCGCTGAAGGTTCTATCGCCAATACCCTGCGTTGAAACATTAGTGTTAATAAGTCGAGTAATTTTAATATTAAATTCTACAAACGGAAGAAAAGTAAATGTTAAATAAGGGGTAAGAGCATCTCTTTCATAACCGCTGAATGATACTAACTCCTTGCTAACAAAATTTGTTCCTATTAAAACTGTTCCGTCTTTCTGCATCTCGGCAGTTGGAATGAAGAATAGTCCAGTTGTGCCTTCAAGGGTTTGGGCGGGTGTTGAGTTATATACATAAAATATTATTAAAACTATAACCAGCTTAGGGCTAAGAGCAGAGAGCATAGTTGTAATTAATTGTTGAGTGATTTTTGAAAGTTAGTAATTTTACGACATAAAATATCTAATTGTTCTAGTAGTAAATTCATTTTATTTTCTTCAATAAGGTTTCTTCGATTAAGAATAATTAAAATATTGGCATTTTCAAAGGTTGATCTTCTACTGATATTTAGAAATTGAAAAAACTCTTTTCTTGAATTTGACCCTGAGCCCTCTGCTATGTTATTGCTCATCGACATTGCAGCACCTCTTAACTGTTCAGAAAATCTATATAGTTTTTTCTGTTCCAGGTTATCTGCGATATCACAAAGTTTATCTGCAATATCAATAGCTTCTTTCCATATTTGTAAATCTTGAAATCTAAACTTAGCCATTCACTCTATGCCCTATGCTCTCTGCACTCTGCTCTTCGCTCTCTGCACCCTACTCTCTGCCCTCTGCACTAGTCTTTCTCAACTCAGTACGCGTTTTTGTCACCTTTAATTAGTAGCCAAATTGTTAGAAATATTATTTGTATATCAAGTAGTAAAGACCAATTTTCAATATACCACAAATCATATTCAACTCTTTTTTCCATTAAAGTAATATCCGATGTTTCACCACGGTAACCATTAACTTGTGCCCACCCGGTTATTCCTGGTTTTACTTGATGGCGCAGCATATAATGTGGGATTAAGTCCTTAGTTTCAAGATTATGACGGATAGCATGTGGGCGTGGACCTACAACAGACATCTCCCCCTTAAGAACATTTAAGAACTGCGGAAGTTCATCAATATTAGAACTTCTAAGGAATCTCCCTAATCTGGTCATACGGGGATCATTCGGTTTTGCCTGTAAAAATTTACCATTTTTATCATAGTCCTTCGAAGTGCAAATCATGCTTCTGAATTTAAATACAGTAAATATTTTCTTGTCTCTTCCCCACCTTTCCTGCTTAAAAACTGCCGGACCTTTGGAATCAAGTTTAATTAATAATGCAATTAACGGGTATAACCATGACAATATGAAAATAAATATCCCAAGACTAAAAGCAATATCAAAAAGACGTTTCCAAAAACGCCAATGGAATTGATCAATTTTTTCGCTTTTAATTGCAATTACTGGAAATTTCCCGAACATGGTGATGTTATATTTTGACGACGCAAACCTGAAATAATCCGGAATTATCCTTACGTTTTTTCCGCTAACTTCACATGTGTGTATAACTTCTAGAAGCTTCTCTGTAGCATAGTTCGGTAGAGCTACTATTACATTATCAATGTTATATTTTTCTAATACCTCGCTTAATTTACTTACCTGACCTAAATACTTACTCTCATGCATCGGTATCTCAAAATCATCTAAAAATCCTACTACTTTATAACCGAAATGAGGATTATCTTTTATTGTATAAAAAAATTTCTTTCCAACATCCCCCGCACCTATAATCAAAATAGAACGTATATTTCTCCCCCTTTTTCTTAAACTATCTAAAACCTTACTAAATAAAAATTTTTCTGTTATAAGAAACAGAAACAAGAATAATCCATTGTATAGGACAAATAATCGTGAGAAGGTTATCTCTTTAATTAAAAAAATAAGCACTATCGATACTAATATTTGTACTAAGATATTTTTTATCAGCACAACTAATTCAAATGAAAAATTCCGCGACCTGAATTCATCATATAAGTTTGTTGAATGAGTAGAAATAAACCATGTGAAAAGAAGTAATAACAAGAGTAAGATTTCATTAACTTTATGCGTATATAATATCTCTTCTCTACCTGTAGATATTATACTGTCAAGAAGGAATATAAATATTATACACGCATAATCGAAAAATTGTCTGAAAAAATGAAGATAAGTTCGGTTTGTCAACATAATAGTTTGTGTGAGGTGTTACTGCTTAGGATCGATAAGAGACTGGTAATAAAAGAACTTGATACTCAATACTTTTTTTTATCATTCTTTACCTGCTCTTCAATCCATCTATACGTTTTTTCAAGTCCTGCCCTTAACGGACTTGATGGAGACCAGCCGAGTTTTTCTTTGATAAGTTTATTATCTGAATTCCTACCTCTAACACCTAATGGACCAGATATATTTTTTATCAATAATTCTTTGCCTGCAATTGACATAACAATCTCAGCAAGACGGTTTATTGTAACCATTTCTTCAGAACCGATATTGACAGGACCATCAAACGTATTTGAGTCCATCAGTTTTCTAATTGCTGTTAAACACTCATCAATATAGAGAAAAGACCTTGTCTGTTTACCATCACCCCATATTTCAATCTCTCCACCATTTTGTGCCTCAGCTACTTTGCGGCAGATTGCAGCCGGAGCTTTTTCTTTACCGTTATTCCATGATCCTTCTGGACCAAAGATATTATGAAATCTGGCGACCTTAACATTCATTCCATAATTTCTTTTGAATGAAAAATATAACCTTTCACTAAAGAGCTTCTCCCAACCATATTCACTATCTGGAGCGGCTGGATAAGCGGATTCTTCTGAACATTTCGGATTATCCGGGTCCATCTGATTATATTCTGGATAAATGCAAGCTGATGATGAATAAAAGATTTTTTTTATTTCCGCTTTTTGCCCATAGTGCAATATATTCAAATTAATTGTCGCCGAATTATGCATTACATCCGCATCATGCTCGCCGGTAAAGATATAGCCTGCACCGCCCATATCAGCAGCAAGCTGATAAACTTCATCAAAAGGACGATCTAGTATTCCTTTTACTATTTCTTTATTCCTAAGATCACCGATGATAAATTCATCAGCTGGTAATGGCGTAAATTCATGATGTTTTAAATCAACCCCTCTTACCCAGTATCCTTTCTCTTTTAATCTTTTAACAAGATGTCCACCAATGAATCCGCCCGCGCCAAGAACTAATGCTGTATTCATGATTTTATCCTATTGAATATTATGATAATTTATGACGATAAAAAATTGGAATGAATTTAAATGCCCTTAAATATCTAGGTAAAAAAACTTTACGATTACTTAGAATTCTAAATAACCAACCAAGATAATATTTGTCTATTTTATAATTTATTTTAGCTTGCTCTCCTGTAAAAAAAGCAAGTGCCGCTCCTGTGCAAAGAATAGTTGTAGTAAAAGTCAGATTTTTCTTTAAATAATTTCCAAGTAATTCTTGTTTGCCTCCTGCAATACCAATAATAATAATTCGTGGTTTAATGAATTCTAATTTTTCTAACAATTTAGCATCATATATTTTACTGTGACAATCGTAAAAGGGAGCGATATAATTATGGAAATTATCCTCATCAATTTTTGTATTATTTAGGATAAATGTTCTATTTAGTACAGTAGAATTTTCATTTGGGTCAATAAAAAAAATTGTCTGCTTTTCTCTATTTAGGTAGTCTATAAAATCCTGAATGAGTCTATAACCACTATATTTATATACTTTAATGAATTTTGTCCTGCAAAGGAGTGCAAAAAATGAGCTGTCAATAATTGAAAAATCTGACTCTCTAAGAGATTCATAATAAGATTGATTGTCATAATTTTCAACTAAAGCCGGTGCTGCTGGTGCCATTACAAGTTTAGCTTTTAAAACATCATTTGGGAATGAAATATTCTTTTTATTAATAAATTTTATTTCATTCCAAAAAAAGTATTCTCTATTTTTTATAATCTTTCGGATCATAATTTAACCAACTGATTGTTTTTTTAATTCCATCAATTCTTGTTACTGGCAAATCCGGGACTAAAGCTTTTATTAAAGATAAGTCACATATATTATCTATTGTCATATTTCTTAAACGAAATGAAGTCATCGGGAAGTCAATACCAAATCTTTTCAAGATGTCTCCCGCAATTGCTAATATCTTTAAAAAAATATAAGGGATAGTTTTAATTCGATAATTGTACTGAGCCGCAATCTCATCAGCCCACTCTTTAATATTATACGGCTCATAGTCTCCTAGATAAAATATTTTTTTTATGACCAGTTCATTAGTAAGTAATAATTGTTCAATTTGGTAAATAGTATTATCGATATATCCATAAGTTTTAGTACATACTTTTGAACTGATATGAAAAAAAGCTCTCTTCTTTAATAATCTAAAAAAAAGGGCATATGGTTCACCAAACCAAGGACCCCAGATAGATGACGGTCGTACAATTAACCATTCATAATTCTGGATTGAATTCTGAACTATCATTTCACCAATAGCTTTACTTTCCCCATAAAGTGTATGTGGTGTAAAATCATCATAACTTTTAGGCATGTACCCAGGTTGACAAACATACATCGAAGAAACAAAAATCACCCGTTTTAATGATTTAATTTCGTTCAAGGCTTCAATCATATTTTTAATGCCAGTAGTATTTGTATCATAGTCTTCAAGGCAAGTACCATTTAAATCTGTCCTCGCAGCTAAGTGTACCGTATAATGTGGTGAGAAATCAAGAATTGCACCAAAAAGATTTTTTTTATTTCTAATATCACATTGTTTCCAGAACTTAAAATGCAATTTATTTTTTGGCTCGGAAATATCAATATTTAATACTTCGTAATTATCGTATAAAAATTTTTCAATTAAATTTGTACCTATAAAACCAGAACCCCCTGTTACTAATATTCTAATTTTATTTGATGTCATCTTATTTTTCGATCCTTTTAAATAGTGCATCTATTTCAATAATCCTATTATCATCACCATAATTAAATCCGACTGGTGCTATTAGATTATAGCCTAAAGCATTTAAGTATCTATTCATATCATGAAACAACAATTGATCTTCATATAACTTTTCAAATGCTAGCTCTAATAATATATAATCAATATTTTTTAACGTTTTTAATGCACCTTTTAATACCTTATCTTCTAATCCCTGAACATCTAGTTTTAATAAAATAGGGTATTCAATATTCAGAGAATTAAATATATCATCTAATTTTTTAATTAATGCCTTGCCTACAAGTATTTTCGATTTCTTATATATCGTGTTATTATTTTTAAAATTTATTTTCGAAAATGAGCTTATTTGATCAAAAGAATTTTCATAAAATTCAAGCTCACCATTAATATCGCCTAAGCCAAAGTTAAAAAGCTTAATATTTTTTTTTGCGCCCATGTTTTTCAGAAGATGCTGATAAGTTAATTCTGAGGGTTCAAATGAATAAATATTTGAATTCGGATAATAACAACTAGCCGCTAATGCAAACTGGCCTTTATTTGCTCCAACATCTAATATTGTATTTATCTCTTTAAAATATTTTTTTAAGTTTTCAACATTTCTAAAAGAGGAAAGTGACACTGGTTGTTTTTTTAATAAACAACTTATAACCTGTGGATTTATAAAAAACCTGATGAAATTTTTAATGGCCTTCAAAATTTTACTTCATATTATGAGTTAATATTTTAGAATAGAATAGCTTATAGTTACTTGCAAGATTGGTTGGTAAGTATTCTTTTGCAAGCATAGTGCTTTTCTTTTTCATCCGTAAATACTCATTTCTATCATAAAGGAACTCTTTTATTTTTTCACAAAAGCTTTCTACAGAATAATCACAAGCTAGTCCGCCACCATTTTCTACAATGTCCTGCCACAAATATACATTTTTACTAATTAGTACCGGCAATCCATAATAAAGTGCTTCAAAAATTGCTAATCCAAAATTTTCATTCATAGAAGGTAATACAAAAAGATCCCCTCCAAGAAAGGCATCAGCCTTTTCTTGTTGCAATACCATTCCTGAATAAATGACCTTATTTTGTAAATTATAAAATTTAATCCAACTATGTAGTTTATTCAAATAATCTTTGTCTCCGCTACCAGCGATAAACAGTTTTAGAAAAGGGAACTCCTCATGAATCCTTGAAAATCCCTCAACAATTATATTTAATCCTTTTTTATAATTAATACGAGAAATAAATAGCAAAACAAAATCACCTTCTTGATAATTATATTTTTTACGAAATCTTTCTCTAGAACCTTCAATTTGATCAATTATTATTGGTAAAGGTAAAACATTTATAGCAGCATCAGAATTGTACGTTTCTAATTTTTCAATTTCTTTTTGTGAAGTACAACATATTGCGGTTGCATAATCTAGAAGTGATTTAATAAATATTGGGCCCAATAATTTTTTTAATATTGATTTTTTTTTTAAATCGAATGGGTCTAAAGAACCGTGTGGCCAAAGTATATACGGAATATTATTTTCCTTTGCAATTTTTGCAGAAGCATAGCCAATAAGGGTCCACACACTATGTACGACTAATAGATCATATTCACAAATGTTTTTCTTTAAAAATTGAATTGCTCCTTTTGACCTGTTAAATCTTTTAGGAAAACTTTTCTTAAACAAAAAAAAACCAGTATTATAAAAATCCGCTTCTTCAAAGTTTGAATGGCTTGAAAGTATGTCGTGGTTAACTTGAATTTCATTCTCCAATGCTATTAAGCCTTTGAGAGCGGTTGGCAAACCTCCAAGATTAGGATCCAAGCTCTGGATCACATGCAATACTTTCATTCAAATTATTCTTTTAGGATGTTGTAATTGGTCTATTAATCTTTGGTACAGTACGGATGGTTGTGTTAACCAATGTAAAATATAAAATAAATAATTTATCAAATTATTTTTTTTAGTAAACTTATTTTTTTCGTAAAGTCTTAAATAAAACTTGTCAAGTTTGGGAGAATAAGATTTTTTGCCGGAGATGGAATCCGGATGTAACCTAAATGAACTTAAAATATCGTTAACAATTTTTAATTTGGCTCTATTTTTTAGCATTTCAAATATAAGTTCACCATCCCAGGCTATATCATTATTCACATTGAAGCCTCCAACTTTTTCAAAAATTGTTCTTCTAAAAAAAGTAGATTGTTGAATTAAAACAGCATGACGTCTTAAATATTTTAAAGGTGTCATATAATGAGAAAAACATTTTTGTAATTTTTTACCTTGTTGATCAATGATATGGCAATGTCCCGCTATAATGTCAGCTTGTGGGAATTCAGAAAAATATTTTTCAATTCTTTTCAGTGCACCGGGTTCTAAAATATCGTCTGCATTTAAATATCCCCAAATATCCCCAGTAGCATAAGAAAACCCCTTGTTCAGTCCATCTGCTGGACCTAAATCTGGCTCAGAAATAAATCTGTCTATTTGATTTTCATATTTCTTAATTATATCTATACTTGAATCGGTACTATTAGCATCTACAACTATATATTCTAAATTAATATTGCTTCTCTGTTGAATAACAGATTTTATCGCCGATTCTATAAATCGTGCCTGATTATAAGAAATAGTAACAATTGAAAACTTCAATTAGCTGGCTCCATTAAACGGTGGTGATTATTAAAGTAAATAAAAATAAATGCAAAGGTTAGTGCGTTCAGAATGCGTGCACCACCTCCAAAGGGAGAAAATAGAATAGCCCATAGTGTGTTAAATATTAGGAAGACAATTAAAATATAAACTTTATCTTGGAATCGATTTCTAAATATGACTCTTAGTGAAGTTAATAAAAACGTTGCTTGGAAAACAAAAAAAACAAAACCAAATATTCCGGCTTCAATCCATGCTTGGACAATTTGAGAGTGGACTTGAATACTGTTTGCTTCTGGCATATTGAAAAAATAATCAAGCCCAGCTGACGGAGTCCAACTTCCTCCATACTCATATTGTAAATATACCCATTCACTAAATAATTTATCACTTCTTGCCCAAGATCCTAATCCTATTAATGGCGATTCCGATATTGCTTTCAATCCTACTAACAAACCAGCTATTCTGAAGGAATCACCACCTATTCTCCGATCCGCTACTAGTTTATTCGGGTTTTCAATCGAAATTAAATTTTGAGAAAATATATATATAAATGTAAATAGAAACACCGTTGTGGCTATAACCAAATTACGTTTAAATAAATAAATTGCTTTCCCTACCGATTCGTATTTTTCTTTTAATTTAATAAATAATAAAGTAAATATTATTAATAAACCAAGACTTCTAAAGTCTAATAGAATATTTAGTATAGTAAGACTTATTAACAATATCGTTGAATATTTTCCATTTGCTTTTATGATAAGATATAATGCAAAAAAAATTATTGGTGTGGCAAAACCAAATTTCCAAGCGAAATATTGTAATCCGTTGTTCAATACATATATAATTAATAACGAAAAAACACTTCCTAAAAACCAATAAAGTAAATTGTTAATTCTTTGGATACCTATCTGATATAAACCTAAAAAATTTGACATAAAGAATATAGCTCTGCTCCATCCACGTGCATAGTCGTAAAAATCTGTACCACGATAAATATCAGAGATTATTAAACTTAACATATATAAGGCCCATAAGAAGATAAAAATTTTGATTCCTCTATTGGACTTTATATGATAATTTATTCGGGAAAAAATAAATTTTAAAGCAAAAAATAAAAGAACAAACTCCCCAATATATATGCGTCCCAATAAAACATATTCAAACCACGTAATAGAACCTAATAAAAAGAATTTTAAATATGACAAACTCATTCCGTATTCAAAACTGAATTGTATAATTTAATAATTTTCTTTTTATAAACGGTGCTATTATAATTTTCTTTAATAGTAATTCTTGAGCTTTCTCCAAATTCTTTTATTTTATTTGTATTGTTAATAAAAAAGTACAATGCATCCTTAAGTTTCTCTTCATTTCCCGGTTCTATAATTATTCCATGTGCCATATTTTTTACTACAGAATCAGCCTGTGGTGTTGTTATAATCGGCATCCCTGCAGCTATAGCTTTAAAAATTACTCTTGCAGATCTTTCAGCCAAAGTTTGGAAAATAAAAACATCATTTTCTAGCATTAACGTAGCTAATTTATCTCTTGTTATAGAACTAAGAAGTTGTATCTTTTTATTTTTGAGCATTTCACAATACTTTTTATTGAACGTGCTATCTATTTTACCAATCAAAGTAAATTGAACATTCTCAGAAGCGACTTTTGCAAAAACTTCAATTAAAAAGTTAGCACTTTCCCTTTTATTTATAAAACCTGAAAATAAGAATCCACAATTTTTCCTAACTAGATATTTTGAAGGAGAATAATTATTAAGATATTTTTTCAAAATTTGAATTGAGACTAATATATATCACAAATATTTCGCATACATAATAACTTTTAAGCTAAGTAGTATACTAGGTAAAAAGGAATTAATATTTATATCCTAATTCCGCTATATAAACGAATAATATTTTCTCTATAATTAATTGAGCAATAATTGTCTTTAATTTTTTTGCGTGCAGATAATCCGAGGATTTCACTCTCTTTAGGATTAGTAATTAAATAATTTATTCTATCGACATAATCTATAATATCATCAGTTTGACAAATAAAACCGTCTTTGCCGTCTTCAATAACGCTTCCAGAATTTAGTGTTGTGATAACTGGTTTTGCAAGAGCCATTACCTCCATCACAATGCGGGCTGATCCATCTAACAAACTGGGGTATAAAAAAATATCCGCATTAAGTATATTTTGAATCAATTCTTCATAATGTAATTGCGGTTTAATCAAGACGTTTATAGGTAAATTTTTAATTAATTCATCTGTATCATCAGCATGATTTCCAATGGCTATGAAAGATATGTTGTTATAATTCATGAATCTTTTGGCAATCTCAAGAAAAATATGTAATCCTTTAGATTTTGTTAATAGGCCAATAAAAAGAATAATTATTTTTTCACTAGATTTATTATTAATAATTTTAATATTTAAAAGTTTTTCTGGAATACCCA
>JBFLWK010000069.1 GCA_040757695.1 Elusimicrobiota bacterium | reverse complement strand
GGCTTTCACGTCAATTTTTTATAGGTTCCTTTATAATATGTCTCAGCATTTATTAGCAAGCGTGTCTGATGAATCAGACCACCCTATTTCTCATTAGAGAAATGGGAAATTTGCCAAACTACAGTTATATAATAATTTCACACGACTTAAATCTGTTGAACGCAGTCGCTGATGAAATAATAATAATGCAAAACGGCAAAATTATTGAATACGGCAATCCCAACCAGATTCTGAATAGCCCCAAAAATTTTTATACACAAAAATTGGTTTCATCTATACCGGTGTTAAATGTATAACAATAAAAATATCTGGATTGTCGGTGGATATATTCGTGACTGGCTTTTACAAAGGGAATGTAACGACATTGATTTAGTAACAGATGCGAATGCAAAAAAGGTAGCACAGATATTTGCTAAAAAAAATAAAGGTAGTTTTATAACTTTAGACGATTTTAATAAAATCTACCGTGTTGTTATCAAGGATAAAATATACGATTTCTCACAACTGCAAGGAATGGGAGGGAGTAGAGAAATGTGGATAGTTGACGATTTAAGCCGTCGGGATTTTACAATAAATGCGATGGCAACACAGATTACAGATTGCCCGCCTACAAGTCGTCGGGCAGGCAGATTGCAGATTGCAGATATTATTGACCCATTCAATGGTCTGGCTGATATAAAAAACAAAATTATTCGGACAATTTGCGAAAAAAATCTCGTTGCTGACCCGCTGCGGCTTTTAAGAGCATATCGGTTTGCTGGACAACTAAATTTTAAGATTGAGCCTAAAACTAAAAAATATATAAAAAACTATTCGCGAAATTTAAAAAATATTCCATCTGAAAGAATACTTTACGAATTATTTTTAATACTTGAATTACAAAACAGTTATTCTGTAATACTTGAACTTTATAAATCCGGACTACTTAACGAACTTTTTCCAGAACTAATATCTGCAAAAAATATTGCAAAATGCTATTATCCTGAAATGGGACTTTTAGGTCATTCTTTTGATACATTAAAAGTGTTAGAAAAATTCTATACTGCAGGTTTCAAAAATGTTTTTCCTCAATATACCAAAAAAATAATTCAGCATCTTGAACAAAAAATATCAAGAACAATCAAGCGAAAAACACTCCTAAAACTGGCAGCACTTCTGCACGATATTGGGAAACCAACTGTAGCAAAAAAGATTGACGGACGTTTGCGGTTTTTTGAACACGAGGAACGCGGCTGTGAAACTATTGTAAATATCGGGAAACGGCTGAAACTTTCAAATACTGAAATAAATTATCTTATAAAACTTATCCGACACCATATGCGGATAGGTAATTTGACAACTGCAAAAATGTTGACTGATAAAGCAGTATGGCGATTTTTCAGGGACTTAACAGACGACGCAATTGACCTGATAGTTTTATCTGTTGCTGATGCTTATACTTATCCAAAAGGCAGAACAAGAACCCTGCATAAAATAATCGCAAACAAATTATTACATAAATACTATTCTAAAAAAGAAAAAATTATTCCCAAAAAATTATTGAACGGTTTTGATGTTATGCGAATACTAAAAATTCCTGAAGGACCGCTTGTTGGCAAAATTCTACAAAAAATTGAAGAAACACAGGTGATAAAAAAAATCAGCACAAAACAGGATGCAGAAAAGTATATAAAACATCTTGACAAAACAAAAAAAAATTTGTAAGATATATAATAAATCTATGGAATACATTCCCGCAGTAAAAAAAGAGATTGAACATTTGAAAGCGCTTCACGAAATCGCTTCATTTCTGAATTTTAAGTTAACCTTGAAAGAACTTGTTGAAAAAATTCTTATCATCACTGTAAAAACACTTCAGGTTGAAACAGCCACTGTCTACACGATAGACCGTGAACAGAAACAACTTTACTGCTTCAACAGTTTTGGAAAAGATAGCGAAGGAATCCTTAAACGAGAAGCCCGACTCAGACATAAAGTAGGTTATGGGTTTATTGGCTGGGTTGCTCAGGTTGGAAGACCTGAATTGTCTAACGAGCCACAAAAACATCCACATTATACAAAAGAGATTGATGCACTGGCAGGTATCGCAGCCAAAAATATACTTTGTGTTCCTATTATCTTCAAGAATAAAAATTATGGCGCAATAGAAGTTATAAATAAAAAAACAAATTTTGATAATTTAGATAGAGAACTACTGCTGACAATTTCTAGTCTGGTCGCTATGGCAATTGAAAACTCCGAACTATTTCAGGAAACAGTGCACTCTCGGGATTATCTGGAAAATGTTATTGAAAATATACCCGGCGGATTTATTGCGGCAAACAAAGAAGGAAAAATAACAATGTTTAATACTCAAGCACAGAATATTCTGGGAATAAATAAATCATCTGTAATCGGGAAAAATACAAAAGAGGTATTCTTAAAACAACCGGAAATACCATCAATTTTGTTTGACGTATTCTTAAACCAGCAAACATCAAACAGACAGGAAATTTATATTATCGGTAAAAATGATAAACGGCTCCTTTTGGGCTATGGAACAATCTTGATAAAAGACAAATTTGGAAAACTTGCCGGCAGTGGAATAATATTTCAGGATATAACCGAGTTTGTAAAGTAGGCGTGCGTATAGTGGATAGCGTAGAGAGGATAGCGGATAGAAAACCAATTGCTAACCTCTATTCTCTCTCTGTTCACCTCTATCCGCTGTTTGCTATTTTGTCGCGGGTGTGGTCTAATGGTAGAATGTCAGCTTCCCAAGCTGAAGACGGGGGTTCGATTCCCCTCACCCGCTATTAATTTAACATTCATAATGACAAAACTAACTTTTTATGGCGGGGTGGATGAGATAGGCGGGAATAAAATCCTGCTTGAAGAGGGCAACACAAAAATTTTTCTGGATTTTGGAATGTCTTTTTCAGAAGAAAGCAAGTTTTTTGAGTTCCCGCTTTTAAGACCTACGAACATTGACGACTTACGCAAGATAAATATCCTGCCTGAAATTGAAGGACTCTACAAAAATGCAGGACTGACGGTTACCTATCAACCTGACGGTGATTTTGCGGTAAATGGCACGCCTGAATACAGAAAAATAGACGCAATACTTTTATCGCACGGGCACCTTGACCACTCGGGATATCTCGGGCTTGTAAGACCTGATATACCAATTTATTCCTCAGCAGCAACTAAAAAATTCCTTAAATTGAGGTCAGATATAAACAAGAACTGGGCTGCAGATGCAAACCAGGATATTTTCAATACGATAGAACCTGACAAGGAAACAATACGGATAGGGCGTGATGTTAGCATACGCAGATTTGATGTTGACCATTCACTTATCGGTGCGAGTGCTTTTTTTCTTATCGCTGGAAACAAAAAAATTGTCTATACCGGCGATTTTAGATTTCACGGATACCGGAAAAAAGAAACAGAAAACTTTCAGAATGCAATCGCAAAAGAAAATATAGATGTTCTCATTACAGAGGCAACTCGGCTCTCAAGGACGGACGAAGAAAAAGCATTTGATACAGAAGAAGAAGTTTTTGAAGCTGCCTGTGAAATCACAAAAAAAGAAAAAGGGTTTGTAATCTACGATGCATCGCCAGCGGATATTGATAGAGTAAAGACACTTGCAAGGGTTGCAAAAGAAACCGGCCGAGAACTTGTGTTGGACGATAAAAAAGCATATTTTATTCTGTACCTGAATTTTAACGAACCGAAAAAACTTGTTGACGACCTGCCACAAATTAACGAGTTTAAGATATATCTATCACGCGAAAAATTGAAAAAAACAACAAAAAAGTATTTGGAAATAGTGCCACAGGGGCTTGATATTTTTGTTGAAACATTTGTTACCGGCCGAGATGGCTATCAGCGAACACTACTTGCTGCAGCAGACCCGAACAATAAAAATGCCGATGCTATCAAAATACCATCACAAAAATTTTTATGGGGACCGCTTGGCAGAGAAACTTTATTAAAAAATTCTGACAATTATATTCTGTATACTTCAAATGGACCGTTGACGCTTTTGCAACTTTTGCCGATTAACAAAAGAATCGCTGGAACATACATCTATGGCAAAGCAGAACCATTTAATGAAGAGATGGAGTTTTCGTTTGACAAACTTGAGTACTGGGTTAAACTTTCCGGACTGAATTTAGAATATGCGCATACTTCAGGTCATCTTTCAGCAAATGACTTAAAACAATTCATACAGGCAGTCAAACCTAAATGTGTAATACCGGTTCACACAGAAAATGCGGAAGCATTTAACCAGTTTGGAATAAAAACTATAAGACCTGAACTTAAAAAAAATTTAGAATTATAAATTTTGCTTGACAATTTTTTTTCAAATTGTAAAATAAAATAAGGGTTTATCTAAAATAGTAGGAAATAAAGATATAGCAGTAGGGTCTAAAAGATTTATGATAAAAATGAGAACTTGTCTTAAAACTTGAGAGGTAAGCAATGGAAATTCCGGTTATAATCAAATTGATTGGTGGAATGCTAATAATCATATGGTTATGGATTTTTGTAAAGACCACTACTAGTATGTTGGTACTTTCAAGATATAGAAATGACTACACTATGGCTCAAAAAATTGACCAAGTTATTGGGTTACTTAGGGCAGTGCAAGATACTGCAATAATAATTACTGATTTAGATCCACTATTTTTTTCCAATGCAAAAATATGTAAAATATTAGGAGAAATGTCAAGGAATAAAACCAAAAAACTAGAAATTATCGTAGACAAAAGATGTGAAGAAAAATTAATGAATGGATTTAGATATCCTGAACAAAATGTCTATGAGAACCTAGTTAAAGAAGTTAACCCACATTGTTTCAAAATATCAAGGTATTATTTGAGTCATCACTTAATGATTACCGATTGGAAATGTATTAGGTTAGAACACCCACATGAGTACCATAAATTTGGCTATCTGGAAAGAACTCACTTAACTAAACCACAAGATGAAAAAGAAATTATTAATTTTTATCTTTTTCCGGAAGAATATGGGAAAATGAAATGGTGGATAATCAGAAAATTATTTTCCCTACATAAGATGCTTGGTATCACGCAAATTAACGAATACGCAACTATACTCTATGAAGTAAGAGAAGTTGTAGAGCAATTTAAACCAATGGTAGACGAAATAAGAAAGAATTCCACCCCATTGCCATTGATAGCCTGAAATAAAAATGCTTTTGATAAATCCAAATTTGCAAAACTTCCAAGATATTGCTAACTCTTTATTAGTATATGCTTCTATAGGAGTATTGACTTTTTTTAGCATGGTATTTGGTCTAAATGAACCAATTTTACAAATACCTTTAATTGAAGAATATGTTTTTGACAGAACAAAGTATAAATTTAAGCTTCTCAGATATTATGGTGTAATGTTTGCACCATATTTCATATTTAATTTTTCTTTAGCTTTAGTACTATTACTATTTTATTACAACACTCAAAACTTAGTTATTTTTTATCTTGCAGAAATAATATTAAAGATTACTACGATATTAATTTTCATTGCAATAGTATTGTTATATTTCCTGCTGACAACTTTTGCATGGTTGTCTCAACATCTCGCCAAAACAGTTGGTAGAATTATCGCAAAAGGATATCACTATAAACTTAAGTAATACTTGGATAATCAAAATCCTTGAACAAACATTGCCAAGTTCCTTAAGCAAGTTGATGGCTAGAAAAACTTTTATTCTTGATACAAATGTACTAATCCACGACCCTGATGCAATAACCTCGTTTGCAGACAATACAGTTGTAATCCCGATGGCAGTTATTGAAGAACTGGATGTTCTTAAAAAATTCCATGACGAACGCGGCAGGGCAGCAAGAAGCGTATCTCGGAAATTAAATAATCTATCTGTAAAAGGAAAATTTAACGAAGGCATCTCACTTGAAACCGGTGGAAAACTGCTGATAGACCTTGAACAAAAAATAAACCTGCCTTACGATTTCTCAAATTCTAAAAAAGATAATCTTATACTTTCGGCAGCGCTCGCAAGACAAAAAAAAGATGGAAAGGTTATATTTATAACAAAAGATATTAACTTAAGAATTAAAGCGGAGGCTATTGGGCTTGTTGCTCAGGACTATGAAAAAGAAAAAATAAAAATTGAAGAGTTATACCAGGGTTATAGAGAATTAGGTGTGTCAGAAGAACTAATTGATAAATTTTATAAAACCAAGTCCATTCCTTCTGTTAAAACTGGCGATGAATTTGCTGCAAACGAATTTGTAATACTGAAAGGAGATACGAACCCGTCTAAATCCGCACTTGCTAAATATGATGTTAAATTTAAATCGCTCGTTTCACTTACTTACAAAGAAGCGGCTGTATGGGGATTAAAACCATTAAATACCGAGCAGAAGTTTGCATTTGAACTCCTTTTAGCCGATAGTATCCAACTTGTGACTCTTGTAGGTGTGCCCGGTGCTGGAAAAACAATTTTATCGCTGGCAGCAGGACTTCAGAAAACGATTGATGAAAAAATGTACAAACGGCTGCTGGTTGGGAAATCAGTTACACCCGTTGGCAAAGATATTGGCTATCTGCCTGGAACAAAAGAAGAAAAAATCTCACAGTGGATGGGTTCTATCTATGACAACTTAGAGTTTATCGTAGATAAAAATAATCCTGATGAAGATACAGATGAAAAAGTCCAGTATTTTTTTGATAGTGGAAAAATAGAAATAGAAGCGCTTGCTTTTTTGCGAGGCAGAAGTATCCCGAAACAGTTCATTATTATTGACGATGCACAAAATCTTACACCACACGAAGTGAAAACAATAATATCTAGGGCTGGGGAAGGCACAAAGGTGGTATTAACCGGCGACCCGTACCAGATTGATAATCCATATCTTGATGCTGAATCAAACGGACTTACATATCTTGTTGACCGGTTCAAAGGGCAGGAAATTTACGGACATATCGGTTTCAAAAAAACAGAAAGGTCAAATCTGGCTGCATTGGCTGGCGAACTTTTGTAAAACTCACGAAACAGACACGGAAATAGCAACACGGAACAAGTACGAAATAGTTCCGAGTTAGCTCTGTGTAAAAGTTCCGTGCAGGTTCTGTGGTAGTTATATGGAGACGCTTTTTGCTGATTTACATATTCATACAAAATACTCAGATGGTACTTTTTCACCTGAAGAAAGCGTAAAATATGCACAAAAAATCGGACTTGTTGCAATCGGTATTACTGACCACGATACAACAGAAGGAATTCCAGCCGCAATAAAAGAGGGTTCCAAAAGAGGTATTGAGGTAATACCCGGTGTAGAACTTTCAGTTGAAATGAAAAACTCACACGACGAGGAAATGCATATTCTCGGCTATTTCATTAACTGGGAAGATACTTCTTTTCAACAGAAATTAAAACTTTTTAGAAAGGCTAGAGAACGCCGAGCATATCATATTTTGGATAAACTAAAAAAATTGGGTGTCACAGTTGATGAACGGCGGCTGTTTGAAATTGCAGGGATTGGTGTGATTGGTCGGCTCCATTTTGCTAAAGTGCTTGTGGAAAACAAAACCGTTTCTCATACTCAGGAAGCATTCCTGAAATATCTCGGTGATGGTAAGCCCGCATATGTTCCAAAATTCCGACTACTACCTGACGAAGCAATCAAAATGATTTTGAAAATTGGCGGTATCCCCGTGCTTGCGCATCCGCATTACAATAATATAAGTTGTAACATTGTGAAATCGCTAAAAAATGCCGGACTGAAAGGGATTGAGGTCTGGCATACAAAACATACTTCACACGAGACAGAAAAATTCAAAAAAATAGCGGATAAACTTAACCTGATACCTACCGGTGGCTCGGATTGTCATGGCGTTATGAATAGTGAACCAGCAATAATGGGAACTGTAAAAGTACCTTATACGATAGTTATTGAGTTAAAAAAATATAAAAATAATCTGGACAAAAATCACTGTCATCTTTTTGCTTGAAGCGAGGAAATTATAAAAACATTACCACGAAAACACGAAATAGAATCTTAAAATTGTTTTTTTCGTGATTTCGTGGCTTCGTGGTTATAAAATTGGACTGGTAACTTGAAGGAATTCCGTGAACCCGATGGCATATCGGGAAATTCGGAAGCTGCCCCGCAACGGTAATCCTTTTGTAGCCCAACCTTCAACCCCGAACGAAGTGAGTGGGTTTCAGGTTGGGCTGACCGAAGGTCAGCCCGGTCTATCAATTACCAAAAACTCCGAGGGGAGAAAATTTACTCAACTCAATCCCTATCGGATTGGGTTTTTTGTTTGAGAGGTAAAATATGATTCAGGTCTACACAGGTAATGGAAAAGGAAAAACAACTGCGGCGATCGGTTTGGCTTTAAGAGCACTCGGGCATAAAATGAATGTCTGTATCATTCAGTTTTTTAAGGATAGAAAATTTTATGGCGAACAGAATATTCTTGAACATCTTAAAAACTTAAAAATATATTCATTCGCTACAAAACATCCACATTTTTACAAAAATGTTAAAATAGCAAACATTAAATATGAATGTAGAAATGCATTAAAACTTGTTGACAAAATTTTTAAAGAAAAAAAATACGATTTGCTGATTCTTGATGAATTGAATATTATTGTTCGTGATGAATATGTCAATGCCCAAGAAGTTGTCTGGTTGCTTAAAAAAGCTCCTAAAACTATGGAACTCGTTATAACAGGCAGAGGTGCACACAAAAAAATATTAAAACTTGCCGATTTAATAACTGATATGCGGATTGTCAAACATCCATACTACAAAGGCGTGAAAACACGAAAAGGGATAGATTATTGATGGGCAAAATTATTTTTATTCTGGGTGGTGTAAAAAGCGGTAAAAGCTCGTTTGCGTTAAAACTTGTACAAAAAAGAAAAAATGTAGTATTTGCTGCAACGGCAATTCCGTTTGATTTTGAAATGCAAAAAAAAATTGTAAAGCATAAGAAATCAAGACCGCAAAATATAAAAACAATAGAAGTCAAAAATAAAATATCTGAAATCTTGAAAGAAAACTTTGATACTGTAATTATTGATTGTCTCACAGTTTTTGTTTCAAACAGAATTTTATCTAATATAACTGAAAGAAGGATTATAGACGATATTAAAAGTACTATAATTGCTGTAAAGAAAAAAGGTCGGTCAGCAATTATTGTTTCTAACGAAGTTGGGATGGGAATTGTACCAAAAAACAAACTTGCAAGAAAATTCAGAGATATATTGGGAAATATCAATCAAGCAGTATCTGAAATTGCAGATAAAGTTTATTTAATGGTAGCAGGAATACCTGTTGGGGTCAAAAAATAATGGAGGAAAAATGCAGAGTAAAAAAATTGAAGATGTTGTTAAGAGGATAAAGCCATTTGATAAAAAAATTTTTGAGACGACACAAAAGCGGTTGGATAATCTCACAAAGCCATTAGGCTCGCTTGGTCGGCTTGAAGACCTTGCCAAACAGATTGTAGCAATCACTGGAGAAGAGAAACCGGAATTAAATAAAAAAGTAATATTTACACTTGCTGGTGACCACGGGGTTGTTGAAGAAGGTGTATCCTGTTATCCAAAAGAGGTTACTCCACAGATGGTTTATAATTTCTTAAATGGCGGTGCAGGAATAAATGTTTTAGCAAGACAGGTTGGAGCAAAAGTTATCGTTGTAGATATTGGTGTAGCAAGTAAATTACAAATTACAAATTTCAAATTTCAAAATTTTAGAGATAAAAAAATAAATTATGGAACTAAAAATTTTGCAAAAGGACCTGCAATGACACAAGAAGAAGCGATAAAATCAATTGAAACTGGTATAGAACTGGTTGAAGATGAATTATCAAACGGGCTTGATATAATCGGCACTGGTGATATGGGGATAGGGAATACAACACCATCTTCAGCAATCGCATCAGTAGTTTGTAATGTTGCTGTTGAAAAAGTAACAGGTAGAGGAACCGGTATTGACGATAAAGCACTTAAAAATAAAATTGCCGTAATTAAAAAAGGAATTGAACTTAATAAACCAGATGCCAAAAATGGAATTGATGTCTTATCAAAAATAGGCGGCTATGAAATTGGTGGGTTGGCAGGAATAATGCTCGCTGGTGCTTGTTACAGAATACCGGTAGTTATTGATGGCTTTATTTCTGGTGCGGCAGCACTTATTGCTGATAAAATTTCACCGACGGCAAAGCAGTACTGGCTATCAGCACATTGTTCGCAGGAACCAGGACACAAAATTATACTTGAACATCTCGGACTTAAACCTATACTCAATTTGGATATGCGGCTTGGTGAAGGCACCGGTTCTGCACTTGCTATGTTTATAATTGATGCCTCTATAAAAATTCTTACCGAAATGGCAACTTTTGAAAGTGCTGGTGTAAGCACAAAAATTGAATAATTTTGAAAAAACAGGAGGTATTACACAAATGAGTAATATTACACAGATGTGTAAGTTTTAGTTATGGTCAACAAGTTTCTTTCAGCAGTTGGTTTTTTAACAGTTTTTCCTGTTTCAGAAAAAAAATTGAAAACCTGTATAGTTTTTTTCCCGCTTGTCGGTTTGTTTATCGGTGGACTTCTTGTATTGGTAAATTTTCTGGCTTCTTTTTTATTCTCCAAAAATGTGGTTGATATGCTGGTTATTGTCTCGCTTGTAATCATTACTGGCGGACTTCATCTGGACGGTTTTGCTGATACCTGCGATGGTTTTTATGCAGGAAAAAATAAAAATGATATTTTAAGAATCATGGACGATGTTCATATCGGTGCAATGGGAGTTATCGGACTTTTTTGTATTCTGGGTTTGAAGTTTTTTGCACTTCAAAGTATTTCACAAAAAATTTTATATCCATCGTTGCTTCTTTTTCCTAGTTTAAGCAGGTGGGCAATAGTTTTGGGCTGTATATTTTCCAAGCCGGCAAAAAATGAAGGACTCGGAAAAATTTTTATAGATACCGTCTCAAAAAATGATTTTTTTATTACTACAATTATTATACTTTTTACATCAATTATTCTTTTCAAAATGAATGGAATTTTGATTTTATTTGCAACATTACTCATCACAATTCTGTTTTTAAGATTTGTAACTAAAAAAATTGATGGTATTACCGGTGACATACTTGGTGCACTGAATGAAATCTGCGAAACATTTGTACTTCTGATTTTATGTATAACAAAATAAGAGATAAACTAATAGAATCTGTTAGGCGAAATAAAGCTGACGGGATACTTTTTTCTGGTGGGCTGGATACGAGCATTTTAGCAGCGCTTCAGCCCGAAGCGGTAATGATAAATGTATGTCTGGAAAATTATGCACCCGACCTTAAATTTGCGAAAATGTTGCAAGAATTTCTTGGATTGAAAGTATACTATCTAACGATAAAAACTGATGAGGCGATTTCTGTAATTCCCAAAATAGTAAAAATAATAAAAAGTTTTGACCCTGCAATTCCAAATGATATACCGGTTTATTTCGGACTAAAATTCGCCAAGCAATTAGGATTAAAAACTGTGACGACTGGCGACGGTGCGGATGAACTTTTTGCTGGCTATAGATATATGCGTATTATTACTCATTTGAGTAAGTATATTAAGGACATTGCAAGAAATATGTATTTCACTTCAAATGAAATTGGAAAATATTTTGGCTTAAAAATAAAACAACCATATTTAGATAAAGAGTTTAGAGATTTTAGTTTAGTAATACCGACAAACTTAAAAATAAAAAAAATCCACCGCAAGTTGATTGGCAAATGGATATTAAGGAAAGCGTTTGAGAATGTTCTGCCAGAAAAAATTATCTGGCAAAATAAAAGACCGTTGGAATATGGTTCAGGAATGACAAAATTGCGAGAGATTATCAGTTCGAAAATCACCGACGACGAATTTACTCAAATGAGCAAGTTTTTGTCTGTAAAGTTTATAAACAAAGAACATTTCTATTATTACAAAATATATAAAGATATCGTTGGTAAAATACCAAAACCAATAGAAAACCAAAAAGCATGCCCATGTTGTGGCGCTGGGATGAATCAATCTTCATCTCACTGTAGAACTTGTGGTTATATTTCAGCATCGGATTTTCAATAATTTTGACCACGAAAGCATGAAAGCATGAAAAAAGTCTAAAATTTGGCTTTGACAAGATTAACAGGATTTTTTTCTTTAATCACGGAAGCCGGATAAACACAATAAATTTCTATTTATTTCTATCAATTTCTATAAATTTCAGAAACTTATAGAAATTATTCGTGAAAATTCGTGTGCATTCGTGGACACACTATGTCAAGCGGTAGCTGAAATAAGTTTAAAGTTCTTTGACAAATCAGTGGAAATTGATTGTTTAGCAAAATTAGCGAGCAAAAAATTTTCATCATAAAGAAC
>JBFLWK010000068.1 GCA_040757695.1 Elusimicrobiota bacterium | reverse complement strand
TCACTTACCTGGTATACTTTTACTTTGCAACACATCTAATTACCACCTGAACCATTAATTATACCACCTGCAGGTGGTATACTTTTACATTGCAACCCTGGTATAATTTTACATTGCAATTGACATTACCTGCCTCAATAACAAGGTTTTGTGATGTTGTTTTCAATCTATGGGCTCTTTTTACAAGGACATCTCTGTGCTCTTCTGTATTTACATAAAATACGGATTTGCCCTGCTGTGCTACTGCATTGCCGAGCTGTAATGAGAGCGTTGACTTGCCGATACCCTCATCACCACATAGCGTTGTCATAGAAGACCTCGCAAGTCCGCCACCAAGTGCTTTGTCAAATGAACTCCAGCCCACTGGTAAATAGGTCGCTGTTTTTTTACCGTCATCTCTGTCATATTCCCACAATTCAGGCGGTAGCGGAATGATTGAAGTGGTGTTATGACACTTCGGACAGGAAAAATCATTCCCCTGTAATTTTGTCCCACACGCTATACAGATAAATCGGTTAAACATAAAACATCAGGCAGTAGGGTGTAGGGTGTAGGGTGTAGGGTGTAGAAAAAACTTTGACTTTTACTACTGCCTATACCCTACTCCCTACCCCCTGTCGTGTTGCTATCGTCAGAACGCCCCAGTCAATCCAGACACCCTCGCCAAGCAACTGTTTGAGATATTCGTTGGTGGCATATGCTAATACAATCTCAACCTTGTCTTTGCCCGACGGCAACATCTGGACTGCCGAGAACTCCTCTACCGCTTCGCGGGGTGCAAACTTGCCCAACGCTGTCTCATATGCAACACCTGAAATCCTACCTGATACAACAGAGTTTTTGGGGATTTGCTCATAAAACTCATCAAATGACTTTTCTTTGATTTCTATTGTCTGTGCAGAAGTTGTGATTTTTTCACCGACTTCTATCCTGCCTTTACTAACGGAAATCGCAGAAAACAGAAAATTAGGTGACAGCCGATATAGTTTCCCGTTTTGCTCTGCGAACATCTCATCGCCCATTACAGCAACTATATTAAACCTTTCCTGAATAGCGGGTCTTAATGAGACACGCCACATACCGTTTATGCTGACTATAACATTGTTGTTATTGATGTATCTGGCTACCTCTCGTGCAAGTGCATTCGGGTCGCCTGTAAGATTAAGATATACTCTGCCCCAACCAATACCAGCAACATAAAGAAAGAGTAAAAAAAGCGGAAGTATAATACAGGAAGCAAATATGAGTTCCCGCTTTGAGCCGTTGGGTATCCTCATGCTCTTTGGACCCGGACAGACATAACTGTGCCTCGCTGGATAACACAATTTAACACCTGATGGCGAAAGTGCATCGTAAAAAATATGTCCGAGCACTCCACAAGCAGCACCGAATGTTAATCGCCAGTCAATAAGAGATAATGGCAGTGTCATAATTGCTGTAAATAAAACTGCCCAGATACTGTGGCAATAAGTCCTGTGTCCCCAGTGGCTCTCAAGCCAGGCAGGGAGATTTATAACGGTGTTCACGAGTTCACGAGTTCTTGTGTTCTTGAGTTTTAACACGAGAACCCGAGAACCAAAGAACCCGAGAACGCCTCTATAGATTCTGCTTATCGTAGATGTTTCTATATCAATGTCTGGTAAAATAGAAAACACACCGCAGACCAGTATCGCTGGAATGGTTGTCTTGATTAAAAATGTAGAGAGTAAAACATTCAGCAATAAAATACTGGCAATGATGTGGATTAAAATATAAAATCTACGAAGCGGGAACAGGATTTGTGATTCTGCTCGGTTAATAGCGATTTCGTTTTCCTCTTTCAGAGTAAATCGCCGACCGACCAGCCGATATGAATACATTCCGCCCATAGATAGTATCGCAAAAACAGCGTAAATCCATCGCTCAAATGTTCTCATTGTCAGAAACCGCATAGCAACAAAACAGAATATCAAAATAAAAATTGCCATCGTTATGTCCCGCTCTAACACACCTGACTCGTGATTCTCTATTGTTCTTATGTTCACTTTGTTGAGTGGTGATAAATGTTTTAGCCGAACTATCATCGCCACAATTGCCTGTGGCACACCGAATATCTGACTTAAAATTTTTGTCCTCGCAAATTGATAGAGCTTGTCACCAGTTTTTTCGCGGGTTAAACCAATCTGGACACAATATGCGTCATAAAAATCAATCGCTTCTTTTGTAGTTAACGGGTATGCAATTACTTTTTGATACCCAATCTCCTGATAAAAATTCTCAAGCCGTTGCGGATACCTCATCGGTGTGGTAGCAAAGATAAAAAGAGCGTATTGTAGCCACTCGCGAAAGATATTCACAAGCGATGGATTCATTGTTTCCATCTGGTCGTATATCAAATAAAACGGCTGATTAGCATAGCGAATCGTTTTCAGTATCTGCTTTATTCTGATTGTCCAACCACCAACATCCAGTCCCGCTCTCATATTCTCTGGTAAAACAGGGATGCTGTAAGTAGTGGTCAGGTATCTTTCTAAATTGTTGAAAACTTTTCTTGACTCTGTCGCTATACGAAGCGATGAAATATCATAATAGCATCTGCCCTTTAATTTGCCATCTCTGTCTGTCCCAAAAATCTTTTCGGATTTACCATCTAAAAATGGCTTAACAGTATGCCTGATAAGGTGTGTCTTGCCTACACCTGTTTCTGCGAATAAAAGAAATGTAACCTCATCATTTATGAGTTTCCGTATCTTTTCTATCTCGGTTTCTCTACCAAATATAAATCTCGGATGTGGTGTTCTCATCGCCTCTGCCTTTTATACACACTCTCGCCTAATTGCTTTAATAACAACCTTTTGATTTCACCGACAGTCATTTCATCAATTACTATCCAGCCCATTCTTTTTAGCGTAAAAATTACATCGTCAAGTTTATTAAGCACCGCTATAATCCTTTGCTTTTTCATTTATTCTCCTGCTACTACTTCCAAAACATACTGACCCTGACCCGATGTAATTAGACGCAGTCGGTATGTTCTGCCAGGCTCTATTAAAACATTACCAACGACAACTTTGGGCGCAGGTGGTTTCGGTTTTTCCTCTTTTTTTGGTTCAACAGCAACGGACTTGGGAATTATTTGCTTACCACCGAATGCCATTACGACTGCTTCTTGGGTTTGTTGGGTTTGTTGCGTTTGTTGAGTTAGTGGTTGTTGAACAGGTTGAGTTAAAACTGCCCTTGCTGTCAGCGTAGAAACCGATGGTTGAGTGGAAACAGCGACGGTTTCTTTCACTTCCTCTTTCGGCTTTGTCAATCTCGCCCAACCAGAATAACCTGAAGGCGTTCTTGTGTTCATATGTTCTTGTGTTCTTATGTTATAGTTCCCGCTTTCCCACATATCACGCTTTAATATCGTCGCCTGCGGGAACACCATCGGCTCTGCTAATTTGCTTTTCAGCAGTTCCCAGTTGAGACATTTATCGTCTACAAAAATAAGCGCAAGTGTCCTGCCGTATTTATCCTTCTGATAAGCGTTCATTACCACTATATCTACATCCTGCCCACCAACCATCTCTCTCGTAAAATCTTTTGCCTCTTTGCCACCCGGTTCTTTCGGTTTTATCTCAGGTGTATTCACACCAAGCAACCGTATTTTAGTGCCCTGTGAAGTTGTAAGCGTATCGCCATCGTAGTTGCTGTCAATATGTGCTATCCCTGTTTTGTGCGGAACATACCAATCAATGTATGGATGGTTACTTTCTGTGATAACAGCGTAAAGACAGGGAATATAGAAATATGGAAATATGGAAATAAGTAAAACCAAAAACTTTTTAATCATCGTCTTCCTCCTCGTGATAGGTTATGATATTTGCCGAACCGCAGGCAGGACATTTTAGCGGGTTTTCTGCCTCAAAAATCTCGCCACAATCCCTGCACAGATATTCTGTCATAACTCTCTCCGCTTACTTGCCTGTTTCATAATAGGCTTTAATTTGCCATTTGCTCTTTTTAGTTTTGATACTGGAACAAAAGCGGACTGTTCTAACGCATACCGAACAAAAGCAACTAACGGGGTCTTAAAATATACCACATTCCCGACTCTTTCCCTTTTCCCTGATAGAACAGTGTCATTTATCTGTATGCTATTTTTTCGTTTCATATTATCATCACCAGGGGATTAGTTTTTCTTTCAGCGTGTCTTTCACTTTATCTAATCCCTCGTTTTCCGTCTCATCTATCGCCTCATCTTTTTTGTCTTTGACTTTATCGCTGAACTTACTGCCCTTACCAATCCGGGTAATTTCTATTGACGAGCCACTGACGGTATAAACACCAAAAGATAGGCGGAACTTTTGCTTGGCTTTTGTTAGTATCTTTGTATTATCCTGACCGCTTACATCCCAGCCCCAGAGTTTGTTATACCAATCCATTGCGTCACCCGCAACCATATCCTCATTAACCCAGAATGCCCTGCTGTTGTTATACTCCTCACAGCGAAAGCCATCAGGTATAGGAACAGAAAGAATATCAATCTGCTTTTGTGATGAGGCACAGCCAGTAAAACAAGAAGCAAGAATTAAGAAGTAAGAAGTAAGAGAAAACAGAAACAGCAAAAGCAAGTGCTTCATCATATCTCTGAACCGCCTTGTCCAAGTTCGTCTTTCCTTGAACGGGAATTCGTCAAGTCGCTTTTTTCGTCGCTCTCTGTATTTTCGTCTCATATCTTCGCTATAAAAAGGCGAAGTAAGATTGTCCCAGATAAGCCCAAAAATACCAAAAAGTTTTTTTATCATTGACTTGCCCTCGTGTCTATTCCTAATGCACTGAAAGTAACAGATATAGGAAGTGTTATCAGACGGAAATATGGCTCAACCGCCCAGATAATACCCCAGACAGAACCCCTGCGAACTTCCACGACATCGTTGGCAATCAACGGCGGATTTTGTGAGACATCGCCTTTACGGAACTTTTTCAGTGAAAACTCCCGCCACTCGTTGTTCCTTAAAACACGCACTCTTGACGCCTTGCCGATATACTTTACGCCCCCTGCCTCTGCGATAACATCAAACAACCGACCGGATTTGTAAAGACCAGGTCTTAATACTTCAGGGTCACCGATGACAATTACCTGCCCGCCTTCTGCAGGTTTTTTCAACTCAACGGTCAGGTCGTCTATGTTATAAAGCCGATAAAATCTTTCGGCAACTTCATTAACAGTCATACCTTTGACAGCCATCGGTGTTAAAGGTGTTGGTAAAACAACCATTCCATCTGGCTGAACGGTAAATTCTTTTTTTTGCTTCTCAACTGTAATAATCAAAACATCGCCTTCACCAAGCCGTTTATCGTCAGGGCTGACGATATAAGTGCCTAATAAAAGTTTCTCAAAAGCGTCTGGTGAAAGGCGTTTTGCCTCTTTTGAGAGGTCATCTATTGCCCACGTGACATCGCCTCGCCGTTTGACGAGCTCTTGGCACTGTTCGGCAGTAAGTCCCGTCGCCCTCTGTAATTCCTCTGCTTTCGCCTTATTGAAGTCAATGCGGACAGCACCGAATAAGGCAGCAAATAGCAAATAGTAAATAGCAAATAGTGAAACCAAAATCTTGAATCTTAAATCTTGAATCTTAAATCGTTTCATCTGAGCCCCCTTCGGCTAATCTATTTTTTATCAATATCAGCCGATTTTCAATTTCCGGCAACAATCCTTTAATGAATTCCTGCTTTGATTTTTTTTCATTAAGCAGTTGCTGAAATTGTAAGAAATTATTGTAGAGCAAATTAAACTTATTCATAACCATTTCCCGATACTTTTTTTTCTTTTTCATTTTTCTATAAAAATTTCCACTTCCTCAACGCTTTTATGATTTTTCAGTGACAGTATTATTGGTGTTATGCCTGTATTAAAAAATTGTCTCGGAAATCTCTTTGTGAAAATAACTTTACCGAAGTTATCGTAAAACCTTGCGACAGGTCTTGCTTCTATCGGTGCTAAATTATTTTCAGCAGTCCCTTCTATCGTGAAATAGCCTGACACTTCTCTGAAATTTGCGAGTGTGACTGAAATTGGTAATCTGTCGTGCTTGATAGAAATATAGAAATATAGAAATATAGAAATAAGTAAAAGCAAAACAGGGATATACAGCCACTTGAAATTAAAACGCTTTTGTGGTTGCGGTATTGATTGGGCTACCGTTTCTTGCTTCCTGCCTCTTGCCTCTTGCTTCCTTTCTATCTCGCCTTTGTTTGTAATAGGTCTCAATTCCCCTTGAAATAAAATCTGCGAGAGATATGTGCCACACTTCGGACACTTCGGCATCATTGTTATTACACCTTTTTTGTCGTGTGTAAAGCCCTTTTTCGCTAATGCCTTGATGGACTCCGGGCTGTATTCGTCAATAATGTCTTTTTCGTCAACGATGATTTTCTCATCATTAGCGCTAAATGAGATGTTTGTCTTTTTTTTACCGTTACTCATTTTTTACTCTCTACCAATCCCTATGTAAGTACTTAAACTTTCAGGTAGCATTCTGTTTTTATCTCTATATCTCCAAAGCAACCTTTTCTGACCTTTTCTGCTATGAATTTTCAGGTGCTCTTTTAACTCTACATATTTACAGTTTCCTAACGTGTAATCTCCCAAATTATCAATTCTATGTATTACAGGTTTCTTCATTAAATATGCCCTATCACGTAACCATAAAAACCGTAAATTTTGAACAATAAGGTAATTTTTAATTCCAAATTTTCTATATTGTTTTCCTACTCTTGTGATAATTCCATTTAAGGTTTTGGCCCATGGGTTATTTTTTAAATATAATTGTTTTTTGCGATACATTGTTTCCCTGTTTAATCTGTAATATTCCTTGACATATTTTTTATTACAATCTTTGCACCAGCTGGAAAAATAAATGTATTTTTCCCTGCACCGATATTTCCTGAAATTCGCTATTTGTAAATTTCGTAAACATTTTTTGCATTTCTTTACTATTTCATCCATAGTTTTACTCTGTTAGACGGGAGCGGAGCAACCCTACCTATCCCCACCCTGTATTCTCCAGCAGTTGTTGGAGAATCTTGCCCCGCATCCCGCTTAAAGGTATACAATATCGGCTCGGAAACTTTGCCGTTCACTTCTTTTTGTATAAACACCCTGTAAAAGTCCGCCTGTTTCTGCGGCTCTAAAAAGAAATAGGCAACAGGATTGGAAATCTGCGACGACTGTCCCCAGCAAATAATATCCTGCTCACCGCTTTTGCGAAAGCGGTTCTCAATTCCGTTCCGTGCTGAAACAACACTCTCATAAAAAGACGGATTATAAGGTAGAATAGAAATGACAGTTCTTGTAGTCTTGTGGTCTTGTGGTCTAACAACCAGCAAATACACTTTGTCGTCATACCAGCGGGATGCGGATGTATCCATATGGGCAGATGTGAACTGATAAAATTGTTCTATCGCCCCTGCCCCTTCTTGCTTCTTGATTCTTGCATCTTGCTTCTCTCTTTTCGCCACATCCTCCGCCGGAATATACGAGTAGGTTCGGGGTAGACCACCGGGCGTTAAAGCACCCTTAACTGTAAAAGCAGAGCCCGGTGTTTTAATCCCCGTTCCCTGCGGGAACACACCAATCTGCTGATGACCCTGTGTGTCAGTTATTGAAGCGTCATAAAGTGTCCGTTCATCGTTGATGAGCATATCGTCCATAAAATCAAAAGGCAGAAGCAAGAAGTCAGAAGCAAGAAATAAGCAGACCAAGACAAAGACCACCTTGCCTTTGACTACTTGTCTCTTGCATCTTGCTTCTTGCATCTTGCTTCTCACTCCGTTCCTCCAAGTCCCTGCGTTGATAAATGTCTGACAACACCTGCCCAGCCTTTGCCTTGAACTGCTGATTTTTTCATAATACCTAAAAGCCGTCTTGGAGAATAAAAATGCAAGAGTTCTTTGAGTTCGTTATAGAGTGTCTCGTCAGGCGGTTGATGAAAAAATTGTTCGTATTTATCACCAAGTAAGTAAAGTGCCTGTTCCATATCTTCGGGTCTTGCAGTATCCTTGTAAATCCGTTTCCGTTTCAAGACCCGCCATTGCCTGATTGTAGGATTCACAGCATAGACATAACGAGGCTTGTATTTGCGAATAGATTTTTTTGTAGAACACTTCGCCCTAATCAAAACACCCCAGCGGAGCAACCTGCGAATCCAGTCCTCCGCAACATCAGATTGACATCCTATTAGGAATGCTATTTCTTTGATATGGATAGGTCGCCACTCTTTGTGGTAGCCATAAGTCAGCCACATCAAGACCCATAAAATATCTTTTGCCACAGCGGGTAAATCCAGGTGTGGAATGACCTTAAAAAACGCCTTTGGAACCTGAACGAATTTATTACCAAGTAATTTGTTCATAATAGGGAATCTCAAAAATTAGCCAAAAACAGCCATATTTGGTTCGCATAATATTTGTCTCAAAAAAAAGTCATTATATTTAACATTTTCAGCCACCGTGCAGAAAATTTGAAAATTGGGCGGTCTTTTATACCCTCTAAACAGCCCTAAAAAAGTTAACATAATATTTTTAGCCCTCTTTTTCACTTGCCCTTACTTTCAGCCTTGTTTCTACCGCTATTTTTGGCTTTGTAAAGCAGTTTATCCGCTTCCCTGATAACCGCTTCCAGCCCAATGCCTTTTCCACCTTCTGCAATCCCGATAGAGACAGTTAAATGCGTCTTAGCGTCATAGTGTCTTAGGGTCTTAGGGTCTTGACCCAATGACTCTACGACTCTAGGACCCAATGACGCAATTGCTTTCCTGATTTCCTCGCAGTCATCTCTGCTACTATCTGCTGGTTTAAGAAAGAACAAGATAAACTCCTCACCACCATATCTACCTGCGATGTCTGGCTCTTGCAGTTTTGACTTTATAGTATTCGCTACGATTTTAAGACACCTGTCACCGAACTGATGACCGTAGGTATCGTTGATTTTCTTAAAGAAGTCAATGTCCGCCATAGCAATAGACCACTTAGCGTCAGGATTGGTTGCTAAAAGATTATGCACCAATTGAATAAACCTTGACCGTGTGTATAATTGTGTCAGGTCGTCTATATCGCCTTTCTGTAACGCTTCCGATACAGCCTTTGACGCTGAAGTATCAAGTTCATTAAGCATATTCCACACCTGTTCCTGCTGGTTTCTGAAAAACTCCTCACTCGCCTTTGCTCTTTGTCGTAAAGAATGAACCCGTTGCAAGATTTTTTGTCCTCGCTCTGCTGTCATCGGCTCCGGGTTATCAATCTCTTTTTGTAGACACTCTGCCTCATCCTGAACAGAACCGACTATCCCATTTGCTACTGTTCTCGGGTCTATCAGTGTGATATAATTAAACTCCATCTTTGCCAGTTCTTGAACCGCTATGCCGTTGACTTTATCTACGAGTGTTTTCAATTTTTCAAGCAACTCTTTGTATTTTGGGTGAACATAATACAAAGCCGCAGACGCCCTGAAACGAACAGTGTTTTCAAGATAGTAAGTCACATAATCCGCTATCTGCTCGTTGGTAAGGTTCGTAATGAGCGTCTCCACTTTTTCATCTATCCCCTTAAACATTCCTTCAAGCAGAAGTTTCTCATCGTCTGGTATTTTCTCAAATTCAATTTCTGTCTTGGCTGATAAGTCGTTGTAAGTTAGTCCTACAAGTTTCCGTGTGGTTGAGGTATGTTGATAATAATCAATCACTGTCCCGTTAATATGAAACTTAAACTCGGGTTCATTACTTGATTCAATCATAGTAAGTTTAGCAGTGCCTTGACTGGTTATTAACTCTTTGCCTGAAAAAGTGTTCCGCAAGACCTTACGGAGTGCCTGTGGCTTTTTCATCAAGCGTGGAACAAGAAACTCATCAAGCCCCACTTCTTTTACACACTGAACAAACTTATCCCTGTCAATATACGCCTTGCTGAACCTGAACCACACAAGGTAATTGATTGCCTTAACACCATCCGTCTTTTCAGTGCCAATAATACTCATAATCTTAAATCCTCTACCGTTTTTCTATTTCTATTTCCATTAGTTTTTGACCATTTTCAGGGGTTGGGTTTCTAAAAAAGCAAATGCAATTTCACACACCCCCCCTATACCCCTTCCCGGTTCCTTTAAAATCTCTACTACGTTTGTTATTTATATAGGGGTCCTAGGATATATAAATATTATGTGAATTTACTATATATTTATATATTTTATAGACGATAAAGTATGTAAAAAGCAAGTTCACAACCCCCTTGTGAATTATTGTGAACTTTGTGAATTTCCTTTTTGTGAATTTGCTATACTTTTTTGTGAATTATCTGTGACTTTTCTTTCCAAAATCTTCAATATATTCGTTTTTTTCATTGCTTCGGTTCCAATAAAGCAATAATTTGCATGGACTTATCTGATCCGGGTTTTTTCTCAAAATATGTTTTTACCTGTTCTTTGTCTACCAACGTTTGCACTGTGCTATTAAACTCAAAAGATGACATATGAGATGCCCGCAAAAGTTGAGTCCTGTTCATTTCTTTTGGTTGAAGTGTAGATGAATTCAGTATTTTAAGAAGTTTCTTTTCATTGCTTTCCGATTTAGAAAAAGCGATGTCGGTCTCACATAACTGCATAGTTAAGTGGTATAAAAAATCGGTCAACCGGCAGGATTCTTTCATCGTCTCTTCGGATATTTCAAGTTTTAATGTCTCGCAGGTTTCAAGAACCATAGCGATTTTGAGGCAGTAGATATTCAGTCGTGCAAAAAGCGGTCTGAATACAAACGGGATTTTATCTACCCTTGTGACAAACTTTGTATACCAGATTTTGTACGATTTCAGTGCTCCCTGCGATAAATACATCTCTGCTTTTTGGTCAACGAGTTTTTCCATCAGTTCTGTTAATGCAGAATAAACACCGATTCTCATTTCCTTATTAGGTCTTGATGGTATAGCATCATTCCTTAATTTGCTGTTTGAATTGACATACAAAAACCTACCTAAAAACCCACCTTCCAAATCACCTGATTTAATAGAATTTACAAACCAGTCAGATGTCGTCGCAGACAGCATAGATACGCAAGGATTCTCAATACAAATATTCCCGCCTTTCGTCTGTCTTGAATACATATCAGGATTGTCAAACATCTCGGTTAAAAACGCTTTTGTGCCCTGCATATAGTCCTTTGACAGAATGCCCATAAGCGTCTTGAATTCATAATAATAAAATACGCCCTGCGGATTCGCCTGGATTACTTCTAATATTTTTTCGTGTGAAAATTCAGTAGGATAAATATAAAGCGGTTTTACCACATAGATACATTTTGCTGAAATGTTTAATGCGGTTGACTTATGGTAAAACGAAGACGGTGCTAAAATGAGCATCCAGAAATTTGGATATAATTCATTATTGCCGAACTGTAAAAAACGGGCTCTGCCTATTATTATTCCAGCGGTTGCTATTGATAGAAATTCCGAAAATACATCAGGCGCATCTGTAATTGAAAACGCATATTTGCGGTATCTATCTAAAAAACTCATAACCTGCTCCTTGTCCTTGACATCCAGTTGCAAAGAAACCGGGCATAGTTCTTTTTGCGTCTGGTGGGATTACTGATAAGCCAGAAGTCCGCTTTCTTTAATTCTGGTATTATATCCGTATCGCAGTGATAGGCGTCATACAGTTTTTCCGCAAATGCATCAAGATTTTTTATCATCTTAAAAAACTCGTTGTTTTGGAGATATTCTTTTATTCGCAACAGTTCTATGTTCATTTTTTTAACTCTAATTTTTTCTCATACCCCATTCTTTAGTGAAAATTATTTCCCCGGTGGTTATATCAACACCCATCCGCCTGAACATTTCTTTGAACCATATCTCCCTTCTCTCAACTTTTTTTCGTACATTTTTATTATGAAACAATTTTTCTATCGCATTATAATCGTCACTTGAAAATGACTTTACCCGTGCCCAGTGGTCAAAACTCACTCTCCGCCTTTTACAAAAACTTATTGCCACTTCCGCCTGCCTATGTATTTCATTGTTAGATAATTCTCGCATATTCACACTATTAACAACAAAGTAAAAGTTCAAAAAGTAAAAACATTACTTCTGTTCTATTGCTCTTTTGCTCTTCTGCTCTGACTCTCTAACCTGACCTGTTTCGCGGATATATCCGACAAAGTGTTCTTTTTTCTCTTCTTCAAGACACTGCTCGCAAATCCAGAAAGTAGCATGTGTTATTAAATTCGCTACTTCTACCTGTTTCAACTTCGGAACATCTACAGGACAATTTTCGCATTTCATATCAGTCAACCCCCATCACCAGTCATACTCTTTCTTTTGCGGTTTGGGTCTGCGGGATGCGGACGGCTTCTGCCTCCAGTGTTTGTTCTGTCCAGCTTCCACCTCCACACCCTCGCCAAATCTATAAAACACGCTCAATGTGTGTGTCCAGAGCGTCTCCT
>JBFLWK010000067.1 GCA_040757695.1 Elusimicrobiota bacterium | reverse complement strand
AAGTTATGGAACTATTTTGGTTATCAGGAAAGAATTCGGTACTAATATTTTGTTATTTTACTTGGGGCTTATCTCTTTAATCTCATTAATTTCAGGATATTTATTTTCTATATTGTAATTGGCGGTGGTTGGATAACATAAAAATTTAAAATTAAAAATGAAAAATTCAAAATTAAGGAAATTGAAAAAAATTCTCAAAAATATGGGAAGTGTTCTAATTGCATATTCAGGTGGGGTTGACTCAACATTTTTGTTAAAGGTAGCTAAAGATGTTCTATGTAAAAATGTTTTAGCAGTTACTGCTAAATCTGAAACTTATCCAGAAAGAGAGTATGAGCAAGCAAAGAAAATAACTCAAAAATTAAAAATTAAACACATGATTATCAATACCAGTGAACTATCAAATTCACTTTTTCTTGCTAATCCATCAAATAGATGTTATTACTGTAGAAAAGAGTTGTTTGTTAAACTCAAACAAATAGCATCGGATAAAGGTATAAATTATGTTGCTGATGGAACTAATTACGATGACATTAGTGATTTCCGGCCAGGGATGGAAGCAATAAGGGAATTGGAAGTGAGAAGTCCTTTAAAAGAGGCTGAATTGACGAAAGAAGAAATTCGTTTACTCTCCCGTAAGATGCGTCTATTCACATGGAATAAACCAGCTTTTGCCTGTCTTGCTTCCAGAATACCATATGGAGATAAAATCGATAGCCAGAAACTTAAAATGATAGATGACGCAGAAAATTATTTATTCAGGTTAGGATTCAAACAGGTTCGTGTAAGACATCATGCCTGTCCTAAGCGAAGTCGAAGGAATAATATTGCCCGAATAGAAGTTTTGCCAGAAGATATAGAACGTTTAACTTCTATAAATTTACGAGATAAAATAGTAAAAAAATTTAAAAGAATAGGTTATCACTATATAACTTTAGACCTTCAAGGATACAGAACAGGAAGCATGAATGAGGTCTTGAAAAAATAAGGAGGTAGAGGGATGGAGAAAAAAATATTTAGTGCAGTTGGAGAAAAGGAAGTTACAAGAGCAATTGTGAATGAGTTTGCTAAACAGTTTTCTGAGTATGTAGAAAGTGACTGTTTAATCATAGGTGCGGGACCATCAGGATTAATGGCAGGTAAAGAATTAGCAAAAAAGAAACTGAAAGTTTTAATTGTGGAAAGGAATAATTATTTAGGTGGCGGGTTCTGGATTGGTGGATATTTAATGAATAAGTTAACCGTAAGGGCTCCAGGACAAGAAGTTCTCTCCGAATTGAACATTCCATTTGAAGAAGTTTCCAAAGGTTTGTATGTTGCCGATGGCCCCCATGCATGTTCAAAACTTATCGCTGCTGCCTGTGATGCGGGTGTAAAGTTTGCTAATATGACAGTATTTGATGATGTCGTATTAAGGGAAGGGAATCGTGTAGTAGGAGCGGTGGTTAACTGGACACCTGTAGAGGCATTACCAAGGCAAATTACCTGTGTTGACCCGGTCGCTTTAGAGTCAAAGATAGTAGTTGATGCTACCGGTCACGATGCTACAGTGGTAAAAAAATTAGAGGAACGCGGTATAGTTAAAACTGTGGGTTTCGGAGCAATGTGGGTTGAGCGGTCAGAAGATTTGGTAGTAGAACACACTGGAGAAGTGCATCCGGGTTTGGTTGTTTGTGGTATGTCAGTAACTACCACTTATGGTCTTCCTCGGATGGGCCCAACATTTGGAGCTATGTTACTTTCAGGCAAAAAAGCAGCAGAAATTGTATTACAAAAAATTAAGTGACTTCTTGCTATGCGTATTCCGTCTTTTATTTATCTTTACGATAGTGGAAAGACAGAAAGTTTGAATCTTAATGAGATTTCTCAGTATCTGAAAAATATTTTCAAAAAGAGTAAAATTCAAATACGGGATGATATTATAACCTGTTATCTCTCTAATTTTTTCTTTAAAGAGAGAGAAAAGGTGATAGATAATTTGGCTAATCAGATGACTAAAATTAAAGTTAGAGAAATTGAGATTAAGAATACAGTATTTGAACCTTTACAGGGTGAAATTGAATATGAGAAGAAAAGACTATCCGAATCTGGAAATAAATCATTTGGTATTTTGTATGATGGTTTTGAACTCATGACAATTCTTTCTAAATTAATCGCTAAAGAAGAATCTGATTTTAGTTATTGTCATATTGTTTTTACTAATCAGCTTTTTAGTACCTGGGATGAAGGAGACTTACGGTATCATGCACGGGTCAGTGTTTATGGATTTCCGTCGGTTATTTCTACTACAGGAATAGTAGAAGCACCGGCTAAACCAAGAGAATTCTATTTGAAGAAACAGTTATGGATTGATATTTATACTTTGAAGGAAGAATTCAGAGGCAGGTTTATTGATTATGATGATTTGCGTATGACTGAAGTAATGAAAGGATATGTTCTTCAGGCAATATTCTATCATATAACAGGAAATCCTTTTTGCAAAGATAAGAACTGCAGACTTTACAATGCTCACTGGCAGGAAGAAGTAATACAGGCACAGTTAAATAAAAATAGCGAATATTGTAAAAAACATCAAAAAATTATCAAACAATTCGGAACAGAGAATTTCAAGAATGAATATATCTAAAAAATTTGTTTTAATAGTTGCATTTGCGTTAGTTTCATCCGGTTTAATTCAAGCAGAAACTAATGTATGGATTACCTTAAGTACTGTGGTTGTTACCGGGACAAGAATTTCTCAAACTTTCTCACAGGTAACTCGTAATGTATCAGTAATTGATGAGAAAGAAATCAATAACTCACCAGCTAATTCAGTTCCTGAATTATTAGAACATGTTTTAAGTTCGGATATTCAGGAACGAAGTCCTTACGGGGTTCAGGCAGATGTAACTATGCGTGGGTCAACTTTTCAACAAACACTTATTCTTATTGATGGAGTACGAGTCAATGATTCTCAAACTGCTCATCATAATATGGATTTACCGGTAACACTGAATGATATTGAAAAAATAGAAGTATTACAGGGACACAGTTCATCAGTTTATGGCCCAGATGCATTTGGTGGAGTGGTTAATATAGTAACAAAAAAAACTAAAAATAAGGAATTATTTAGTCAGGTTAAACTTGCTGAATATAATACCCAACTTGTTTCTGTATCTTACGGTAATAAATGGAATAACTACAGCCAGAAGGTATCCTTAGAAAAAAAGAAATCTGATGGGTTCCGGTATGATACTGATTTTGATAATTTTAATTTTTATTCTGATTCAAATTGGGACATTGCAAAAGGAGAAATCAATTTAAGTTTAGGTTTTATGGACAAAGAATTCGGTGCATATGACTTCTATACTCCGGGAAGAAATTATCCTTCTAAAGAATGGACCAAAACATATTTTTCTAAACTTGGTGTAGTATATAAAATAGGTAAAATAAGTTTACAACCTAAAATATTTTATCGTCAACACAATGATAAATACATGCTGGACATAACCCGTCCCACATGGTATGTAAACGAACATTTAACATATTTCTATGGAGGAGAAATACAGGCTAATATCCCACTGAGAAATAAAGTAGAGTTGACTATAGGTGGAGAAGTAACACAGGATCAAATTGAAAGTGAGCGTCTAGGTAACCATATTCAACCTCGTCAAGCATTGTTCAGTGAATATCACACCTCTATATTTTCAAATTTAGATTTAGATGCTGGTTTAAGAATAGATAATTCAAACTGGGGACAGCAGATATCTCCAACTCTTGGAATCGGTTACTGGATTTCGCCTTTATGGAAATTACGCAGTTCTGTAGGACGTGCTTTCAGAAGTCCGTCATTCACTGAACTTTATTATAAAGACCCGGCTAATGAAGGAAATTCTGAACTCAAACCTGAAGAAGCAATTTCTTATGAAGCAGGTGCGGACTTTATTCAAGGGAAACATTTTAATGCTTCTATTACTCTTTTTGACCGTAAGCAAACGAACCTTATTGATTGGGTAGGTACAACAGAAACAGGTCCTTGGAAAGCAGAAAATATCGGTGAAGTCAGAATATTTGGAATTGATTCAGAAGTAAAATTTAACCTGTATTCATTTGAGACGCGTTTCAATTATTCCTGGATGGGTTCAAAAAAAACTCAAGACTATTATTCTAAATATGCTTTGCAATATCCAACCAACCAATTTTCTCTGGAAGTCAGTCGTCCACTTAACTGGAACATAATTCCTGTAGTGAAGTTAATATATAAAGAAAGGCTTAGTGAAACTGGTTATTTTCTTATGAATAGCAGAATTTCTAAAAGTATAGATAATATGGAAATATTTATTGAGGGAACTAATTTGCTTGATATAAAGTATGAAGAAATAAAAGGCGTTCCTCAACCAGGTAGATGGCTTGGTGCAGGAGTTACTTATAAACTGTAATAAATGGAAGAAGATAATGTAAAATTGAATAAAGAAAAAGCTATGTCCGATAACTGAATAAATAGGAGAAAGCGTGGGAAGCAAAAGAAAGCGATAAAGTTGTTACATTTTAGAAAAACATAAGGCAATTTTTTACTGAAAAGAGAGGTGAATAAAAAAATGAAGAAACTAATTGCAAAGTATAGGGTATGGGCTTCTAAACATACTGACCTTGCATGTATAATCCATACATTCATAGGCGGAGGTTTTGGTTTTATCATTGCTCCTTAATTTTTATTGACTTTTACCTGCCGATAAGTATAATAATCTATTATGAAAATTTTGATAGTCCGATTGAGTTCTATCGGCGATATTGTTCTGGCAACACCGCTGATAAGATGCTTGCGAAACAAATATCCATCAGCACAGATTGATTTTATACTGAAAGAAAAATACGCTGAAATTCTTTCTGCCAATCCTTATATTTCAAATTTAGTATTGTTTAACGGTAATTTAATAAAATTTGCAAAAAAAATAAAAGCAGAAAAATACAATATAATTATTGATATTCATAGAAATTTTAGAAGTTTTATTTTAACACTTTTTTCTAACGCACAAATTGTGAGATACAAAAACTTTCTGTTTCAGAGATTTTTATTGACTGAATTAGGGCTGAATTTTTACCGACAAAAAATACCTGTTGCCCAAAGATATTTAGCAGCAGTCAAACAACTCGGTGTTGTAGATGATAACAAAGGGATTGATTTTTTTATAGACGAAAAAATAAAAAACAAATTTGTACAATTGTACAAATTTGAATATATCAGTATCTGTCCTGTTGCTATCTGGAAAACCAAAAGATGGCCTAAAGAAAATTTTATAGCACTTGCAAAAAAAATTATAGAAAAGTATAATTATAATATACTTATTTTTGGTGGAAAAACTGATTTTGAGTATTGTGAAAGTATCAAAAATCAAATTGGGTATACCGAAAAGACAAAAAATCTCTGTGGACTATCATTACAAGAAACTGCGGTTGTACTGACAAAATGTAAGCATTTGCTTACAAATGATACCGGCTTAATGCATATTGCAGAAGCATTAAAAATTCCGGTTGTTGCATTTTTCGGACCAACAGTTGAAGAGTTTGGATTTTATCCGCAATCAGCAAAATCAAAAGTGTTTGCAAAAAATATCTCGTGTCAGCCGTGTTCCACAAAAGGTTCACAGATATGTCCTGGCGGGCATTTTAGATGTATGAAAGATATTACAGTTGACGAGGTTTTTTCTTACTGTGCTGCTAATCTATAATATACTGGTTGGTTTTGCATTTGTATTCGTTTTGCCGTACTTTGTGTGGCGGTATAAACTTGCTGCATTTGACAAAATTGCAATCGGTATAAAACAGCGGCTTGGTTTTTATGATATTGAAAAAGGTAAATATATCCTGTTTCATGCATCATCCGTTGGTGAACTTAAAACAATAACTTTGTTTATTACTAAACTAAAAAAAATGTTTCCTGAAAAACAAATCCTGATATTAACAATGACACCATACGGTTATAAATATGCAGTTGACAAGAAAATTGCAGATAAGGTTATTTTTGCGCCGATAGATATTCCGTTTTGTGTTGAGAAATTATTTCTAAAAGTTATACCTGAAATGCTTGTTCTTATTGAAAGCGAACTCTGGCCTAATTTGGTTTTTTCTGCCAAACGGAAAGGTGCAAAAATTGTATCAATAAACGCAAGAATGTCAGATAAAAGTTTTCGCAGATATTTATTTGTGAAAGAATTCATTACAGAAATTCTAAAAAAAATAGATTTTATCTGTGCACGTGAAGAATCAGACAGAAAAAAGTTTATTGCGTTGGGATATGATGAAACGAAAGTAATAAAAACAGGTAATATGAAATACGATATTAAATCAGAAGCATACCAACGAATGCAGTTACCGGGAGTCAGAAAAACAGGCTTTGGATTTAAAGATACTGATTTGATTTTTGTCACAGGTAGCACACGAGAAAAAGAAGAAGAAATTGTAATAAATCTCTATAAGAAATTAATTCCACAGTTTAACAACTTAAAACTTGTGGTTGCACCGCGTTATCCTGAAAGATGTTTAGAAATAGAAAAAATTCTACAAAAAGAAAATCTAAGTTTTTTCCGTAAAACCCAACTATCAACTATCAACTATCAACCATCAACTATCAACTGTCTTTTACTTGATACTATCGGTGAACTGCTTGATTTCTATGGTATTGCGGATATTGTTTTCGTCGGGGGCAGTTTGTTTGATGAATCCGGCGGACATAATATTCTTGAACCTGCAGAACTTGGCAAACCAGTTATATTCGGCAAGTATATACGAAATTTTCAAGAGTCAGCTAATGCCTTGCTTTCTAATCATGCTGCATTTTTGATAAATAATACACAAGAGTTTTATGAGACGGTACTAAAACTTTTAACCGACCAGAAATTAAGAATTGAAACGGGAAAAAAAGCAAGAGAAACGGTTGTTGCTCAACGAGGCGCAACAGATAGAAATATCAGAATCGTTTCAGAGATGTTAGAAAATGCTTAAATTATCAACTGCAATCGGCAGTATGCCACATAGAGATGAAAAAATAGCAACCGAAATTTTAACAAATAATCTCGGTATCCCATGCTGGCCGCAACTACCTAAAAAATGTTTTAAGGAAAATATGTATATTCAGTATTCAGAAGGAATGCCATCGCTTGTTGTAGACGAACAGAATCAGAAAATATTTTTTAATACCGATATTGATACACTTGCCGAACTTGAAAAGTTTTACGAAAAAATTATTTCAGACGATATAGAATACTTTAAAATTTCACCGGAGTATGCTGTGGGATTTTACGAATTTACTCGCCATCTCGCCATCTCGCCCTCTCGCTATCCCGCTATCAAAGGTCAAATTACAGGGCCTATTACTTTCGGCTTGAAAGTTACTGACCGGAATAATCGGTCTATTTTTTATAATGAGCAGTTCGTAGATGTGATAGTAAAGGCACTCACAATGAAAGCGAGATGGCAAGTGAAACAATTAAAAATTAAAAATGAAAAATTAAAAATTATTATGTTTATTGATGAGCCGTATCTTTCTGCGTTTGGTAGTGCTTTTACACAGGTTTCAAGAGAAGAAGTTATAAAATATCTCAATGAGGTTTCTGATGGAATCCATAACGAAAACTCACTATCCGGAGTTCACTGTTGTGGGAATACCGACTGGTCAATTTTGATGGATACAAACATTGATATAATTTCGTTTGATGCATACAGTTTTTTTGACGGGTTAGTACTTTATCCTGAAAAATTAAACCAGTTTTTACAAAGAAACGGAATGCTGGCTTGGGGACTTGTTCCAAGTTCGGATGCGATACATTCAGAAACAGTTGAAACACTTATTGCTAATTTTAAACAAAAGATTGAAATACTGCTGAAAAAAAATGTTAACGAGCAACTACTTCAAGAAAGATATATTATTACACCATCTTGTGGGTGTGGCTCGCTTGACGAAAAAATAGCCGAAAAAATAGTTGCTTATACAAAAGAAATATCTGAAAATCTAATATGATTATAGCAGTAGCTGGTAAAGGCGGTGTTGGTAAAACAACAATTGCAGCGTTGATTGTGAAACAACTTGTTAAGAATAATAAAACACCTGTTCTGGCGATAGATGCTGACCCCAATAGTAATCTTGGCTATTATCTTGGTATGGATTGGGAAAGAACGATTGCCGATATAAGAGAAGATGAGTTCAAAAAAAATCCAGCGGGTATCTCAAAAGTTGAATGGCTTAATATAAAGATACAGGAGTGTGTTATAGAAACGGAGAGAGGTTTTGATATGCTTGTTATGGGGCGTCCTGAAGGACCCGGCTGTTATTGTGCGGTAAACAATCTTTTAAGAGAATTTCTAAAAAAATTGAGCAGCCACTACAAATATGTTGTGATTGATAATGAAGCCGGGCTTGAGCATCTTTCTCGTCGGACAAGTAATGAGGTTGATATACTTTTTATAGTTGCAGAGCCGACAAAAATATCTATTATTGCGGCTGAAAATGTGAATAAAACAGCGGAATCGCTGCCAATAAGAATTCAGCAAAAATATCTGGTGCTTAATAAATTACATAATGAGAATATAAATAAAATCAACGGGCTTGAAACTATCGGTTCCATCAGATACAACAACAATTTTGTTGACGAGTTTGAGAACAAGGAAGATATCTTTAAGATAGATAATTCAGAGATTACAACTGATATTAAAAAAATTTTAGGCAGTTCGGGAATTCTATGAAAACAGTTTCTGTAATTTTGTTATTGTTGGTTCTTGCATTAACTGGCTGGTGGGCAAACAAGAATTTTAATTATCCGTATCCCGCACCACAGAACATTGTTACTGAAAAAACAGAACCAGTTGATTTTGCAGGTTTTTTGTTCGGGATGCGCCGAATCTTTGCAGATGTGGCTTGGATTCAGACATTGCAGTATTATGGCGGCGGTGGCTGGGAAGACGAGGTAACAGAAGAAAAATATCGTAAGTATGAAAAAGATGACAAACGTAAAGGTGATTACGGCCGATACAGATACCTGTTGGCAATGTGTCGGCGCTGTGTAAGAATAGACCCGTATTTTAAGTATGTATATTTATACGGTGGTTCATCGCTTGCTTGGAATCTTACAAGATATGACGAAGCGCTAGATTTTTTTAACGAAGGGCTTAAATACAATCCGCAGTATTATCTGTTTCATCTGTGTGCAGCCGCTATTATTTATTCAAAAGAAAACAGGTTTCATGAAGTGATTACAAAACTTGAAGAAGCAGTAAAATATCCGGACTGCCCGTTTGAATTAAAAAATATTTTAGGCAATATCTATAAGGATAAACTTGGCGAATATGAGAAGTCGGCTAAAATATGGGTTGATATTTATCTGACTGAAAAAATTGAAAGCAGACAGGAAATGGCAAAGAAAAAACTGGTTAAACTTATCAGTGAAAAAAAAATCTCACCGGAATTCCTTGAAGTACAGGAAATTATAGAATTAACCACTGATGAACACAGATAAAAAAGATGATAAACACGGATAAGACATCTGTGTTCATCTGTGTATTGATGTTTAATCTGTGTTAATCTGTGACTACAATGTTTTCTTAAATCAGATGGTTTATATATTAGGAGTCAATTTAAGTCACGATAGAAGTGCCTGTCTGTTAAAAGACGGTAAAATATTGGTTGCTATTGAAGAAGAACGACTTGACAGGCTAAAACATAGCCGAGGGATTTTATGTAATACAGTTCTTAGACAAAACAATACAGTTTCACCAATGAAGTCAATCAATTATTGTTTAAATTATGCTGGAATATCGCTTGATACACTGGATTTGATAGTTGGTAATATACCAGGTAACGATATTTCAGCAGAAATATTAAAGAAAGAAATACCAATTAAAAACAAAAACAAAATCAAAACACTACCACAACCAGGACATCATTTAGCACATGCGTTTGGAGTATATTTTGCCTCGCCATTTAAGAAAAGTGCAATCTTGGTTGTAGATGCTACTGGTAATACTACAAACAATTCTATTGAAGCACATACCTTTTTTATCGGTGAAAATAATAGGATTAATCGGATTTATCAAGAACTGTTACCTGTCTATCCACTTCCACAGAATTTTTTTTCGCTCGGTTTTTTTTATGAGTATTTTACTAAACAACTTGATTTTTATACCAATCTTTTACCAGCAGATATTCCAGAACAAGAAGTAAACACAAAATATCCGGAAGCCGGAAAACTGATGGGACTTGCACCATATGGAAAAAAAAGGATACACTGGGAAAAACTTATTCGTCTGGAAAACAATGGAAAAATAAAAATCCCAATCCAGGATGTCAAACTAAAATATGCTAGATGGAAAATCCAGGATAAAATCAATGATGAAAAAATTGGCCTAAAATATGAAAACCAGTTCTATAAAGATATTGCTTATAAAGTCCAAAACGAGTTAGAAGCTGCAATCGTCCATTTAGCGAATGATTTATATCAAAAAACAAAAATAAAAAATCTCTGTTTTAATGGTGGTGTAGCACTAAATTGTGTAGCAAATAGAAAGATATTAGACAATACGCCATTTAAGAATATATTTATTTTGCCACCTGCAAATGATGCTGGTATTTCTATCGGTTGTGCATATTACGGTTATTATAGTTTAACAGGTGGGAAAAAAAGGGTTCCATTAAATACAGTATATTTAGGAAAAGAATATAATGAGCAAGAGATATTGACAAGTTTAGAAAAATATAGTAATATTAAATGGCTAAAATTTAGAACATATCAAGAACTGATAAAACAAACTGCAAAACTGATTTCACACAAGAAAATAGTAGGCTGGTTCCAAAAAGGCGCTGAGATGGGTCCGAGGGCGTTAGGACACCGAAGTATTCTTGCAGACCCGCGGGAACCCAAAATGAAAGATAAACTGAATAAACGAGTAAAACACAGAGAGCCATTCAGGCCATATGCACCATCGGTATTAGAAGAAAAAGTTCAGGATTTTTTTGATATAAAACATAAAAGTCCGTTTATGTTACTCGTTGCTAATGTAAAAAAAGGGAAACAGAAAAAAATACCATCAGTTGTTCATATAGATGGTACTGTAAGATTACAAACAGTAAACAAAGTTGATAATGGAATATATTATGATTTGGTAAAAGCATTCTATAACTTAACAAATATCCCGATGATATTAAACACATCTTTCAATGATAATAATGAGCCAATAGTTGAAACACCAGAGGACGCAATAAACTGTTTCCTGAAAACTGAAATGGACTATTTAGTTATAGGAAAATTTCTAATTGAAATTTAGGATTTAGGATTTAAAATTTGTAATACATTTGGGGCCCGTAGCTCAGCTGGTAGAGCACTTGACTTTTAATCAAGATTAAAGCGGTTTTTAAAATGCGTCAGAAAATAAAATGCCCGACGATAAAATATGATTTTTCTGTTTGTATGATTTTGTATAATTTTGTATGATTTTGGACACCAGATGGACACTTTTTGGACACCAGATTTTTAGTTAATTTTTGAATTAATTTTGTAGTAACCCTGTGCTTGCGGGGAATACCTGGGGCACTTGTCAATGATTGTTTTTAATAACAGTCATTGATGAGTGCCCTTTTTATTTGTCTTGGTAGAAACAGGAAAAAGAAAAGAGATATTATGACTTTTACAAATCGTGACAGATTACACAGTGAATACAAAAGGCGGGTGAGTGATTTTTTCAGGAACCGTTATGGTTTTCTTGTCACCGATTATGGACAGGAGACCAACATTTCTAAAACATTTAGTGATGCGCTTTTTAAGTGTGGCAATAACCCGACAGCACACTTTATCCGATACAAGCCAGATTCTGCAATTATTATAACAAAACCGAGCAGTTTCAACAGGGCATATCTTGTTGAAATCAAGTCAAAAAATCCGTCAAGTCCGAATGTTGCAATAGAGTTGGATTCATTAGAACACACTCTTGCTTTGTGGAAGATTGGTGTCAAAGTGATATTGGTTCTACCCGAGTTCAAGGCATTGTGGTCTAAAGATGTTCAGTTTTTCAGGATAGATGTTCCCGATAGAAATCCAATTGAGATATATGAAAGTATTAAGCAAAAATACAGTCCAGTGCCTGTTGAATATCGTCAATGGAACAAGGCAGGCAGTGGCACGCCATATGGATTGGTGAACGGACAGAATCCGGATATTACGGATTTAGATAATTTTATAGAGAGCGAGTTGTTAAATGACTGATATAGATATTTCCAAAATTGTAGTTAAAAAGCGTATACGAAATGATTTGGGAGATATTAAGTCACTTCAGGATAGCATTGGTAATGTCGGCTTGATACATCCGATAGCGGTGAACAGCAACTGGGAGTTGATTACTGGCTACAGGCGACTCATTGCGGTAAAGAATCTTGGCTGGGAAAAGATAAAAGCAACTGTCTTTCACAACACTACAGAACTTGACGAGTTTGATATTGAACTTCAGGAGAATTTGAAACGCAAGGACTTCAACCCTGTTGAATTAGCAGAAGCGTTATTAAAAAGAAAACAGATATACGAGAAAGAACATCCTGAGACAAAAAAAGGGCAATATGGAGCAAAGGGAAGGGGAACAACGATTTTGGAAA